>NZ_JAKJJY010000027.1:0-86276 GCF_022320955.1 Clostridium sp. YIM B02555
AAATGAAACAAGCCCACATTAATACCCTTCAACAGCTCAATTTCACATGCCTGCTCCAGAAAAAAATGTATCAGATTTCTAGTTTATTGTTGTAATTTTAATTTCTCACGAATGTATGCATATTCTATTTATAATTTTGATTATTAATTTGGATATCTTTACACTGTTATGTATCTTCTAATAAATTTTTAAATCTAATTTCAATAAATAAATTGATTTCTCTATAATTGATCAATTACCCTTGAACATTTGATTGTATATTTGATAAAAAAAATATAACATATTATAATTAATAAGGCATCATATAATAAATGTAAAAGAGGAGAATAACAAATGAATGAATTATTTAAAATTAAAGATCTAGTATTTTACGAAGAAGAATTTGTAGATGATATTAAGGATTATGAAGATATATTAGATATAATACAGGAATTAAGTCCAGAATTAGATTATGAAATAATCGAAGTTGCAGGAGAAAATGGTTGCTGCGATAAGACTAAGAAGAATTATTTAGTTGAGATAATTGGCTATTTAGATGAAAATGATGAATTTATAACAAAAGAAGAAAGGGATTCTATGGGAGTAATGGCTTTGAATAAAAAATTTGATTTATTTGTTATTACTATTCATAAATGTACTGCTTGTAATAAATGGGTTATTTCACTATTAGAATAAGTTGACAAAAATATATTGTAGGAAGGACAGAGTATAACTTGAAATATCGAAATACAAAATTCGATTTAAAGATATTGTGTGTTTTTACATTATTAATTGCACAACTATTTTTTAATCTTAATTTTTTTAGCGCAACTGTACAAGCATCTGAAATTACTAACGAAATTGATCAAATTTATATTTCAGAAGGAGATTATTCTGACAAAATGAATAATATTGTTGAGCCATATTTACTAAATAAAGTTCAAAGTGGATATATTACTGGAGATAAAGATGCTAAGTTATATTATGAAAAATATAAAGTTGAAAATCCAAAAGGTAATATAGTCTTAAGTCATGGTTATACTGAAAGCTTAATAAAATATCATGAGTTAATATTCTATTTTATGAAAAATGGATATAATGTCTTTGGAATTGAACATAGGGGACATGGTAGATCAGGTAGTCTTGGTATAGCTGATAAAACGCAAGTACATGTAGATGATTTTAATCAATATGTCATTGATTTTAAGACATTTATTGATGAAGTAGTAATGCCTAATAATGATAATAAAAAATTGTTATTATATGCTCATTCCATGGGTGGAGCTATTGGTGCAAAATTTTTAGAAGATTATCCAGATTATTTTAATGCAGCCATTTTGAATGCACCTATGCTCCAAGTTAATACAGGAAATATTCCGGAATTTCTAGCTAAAATTATAGTTGAAATACAGGTTGCTATTGGTAATGGTGGAAAGTATGTTTTAGGCAAAGAGCCATATAATTCAAAATATGATTTAAACACAATTAATACAACGAGCTTCAATAGGTTCAAGTATTGTTATGATATTGTAGATAACGATGAAAAACTTCAAAGAGGAGGAGCTAGTTATAATTGGACAAACGAAGCTTTTAAGGCAACAGAAGAAATAATAAAAGAAAGAAATGCTTCAAAAGTTGAAATTCCTGTTTTACTATTTCAAGCTGGACAAGACTTTATGGTAAAACCAGAAGGACAAAATCAATTTGCTAAAGGAGCAAAGAATTGTAAAATTGTTAGAATTGAAAATTCGAGGCATCAAATATTTGGTGAAAAAGATGAAATTCTAAAGCCATATTTAGAAGATGTATTAGAGTTCTATGATAATATATGAAAATATAGACTAATTTGTATAAAGTGAATATTTGATTTTTTATATAACTGGAAGTTGCATTTCAGTTATATTTTTTTATATAAATTTTCTGTATACATCTAATTATTTACGAAAAATTCAGCAAAAACTTTATTGTAATCGAGTGCATATATTAATAAAACAAGTTTTTCAATATTAAGAAGAAATTTTCCTTACAGAAACTTTTGGATATTGCTACAATTACAAAGCAAATATTAAATTTTTGGAGGGAAACTATGAATAAAAAAAATCAAGGAACAAATTTTATCAGTATTATTGCTATATTAGTAGCCAGTGCCTTTGTTGCAACTTTTAATGAAACTATACTTAATGTAGCATTATCTGCAATTATGAAAGACATGAATGTATCCGCTGGAACAGTTCAATGGCTCGTAACAGCTTATATGACAGTAGCAGCAGTAATGGTACCTGTCACTGCTTTTCTTATTCAATCATTTAAAACAAGAAAATTATTTTTGTGTGCAATGGGATTATTACTTATCGGAACAATATGTGCGGCATTTTCAAATTCTTTTGCTATGTTATTAATTTCAAGAATGATACAATCATCAGGTACTGGAATGATAATACCAATTATGACAAATACCATATTATTAGTAGCGCCAAAAGAAAAACTAGGAATATCAATGGCAATTTGTGTGCCAGCAATTTTACTTGGCCCTGCATTTGGTCCAACGGTATCAGGAATTATATTACAATATTTTAGCTGGCATGCATTATTTATAATGTTAATACCAATTGTAGCTATAATTATTATTCTAGGTTCACTATTCGTAGTAAATGTTGGAGAATTAACTAAGCCTAAGATGGATTATTTATCTATTATTTTATCAACAATTGGAGTTGGAACATTAATATATGCTATAAGTAGTATAAGTGAAGGAAATATTAAGATAACTTTAATAAACTTTATAATTGGGATTATTTGTTTGACAATATTTATAAAACGACAAAATACTTTAAAAGAACCAATGTTGAATTTATCTCCATTTAAATATTCAAAGTTTATAATGGGAACAATTTTAGTAATGATAGCAATGATGGTTACTTTTACTATGAGTATAATGTTACCAATGTATATGGAAGGAGCTCTTGGAAAATCAAGTTCTGTAGCAGGGTTAGCATTATTACCAGCTGTAATTTGTGCTGGACTTGCAGCACCTGTAGGAGGAAAAATTTACGATAAATTTGGGGTGAAGTTTTTAATACCATTAGGAACAGGAATAGTAACTATCTTTGTATTTTTAATATCGTTATCTAAAATCGATACATCTTTAGTACATTTAGTAATAATCTATATATGCATGAGTCTAGGAGTTGGACTATTTATGTCTCCTGCTCAAACTCATGGATTGAATCAATTGCCAAAAGAATATTATCCTCATGGAGTAGCAATAATGAATACAGTTCAACAAATTTCTGCCGCTATAGGATCATCGCTTTTTATTGGAATAATGTCAGCAGCTCAAATTAATGCATTAGAAGTGCACCACGTAACCAATGAAGTTGCAATAGCAACTGGATTTTCAACTTCAACAATGGTAGTTTGTGGATTTGCATTTGTTGGATTAATTTTGTCTTTATTCTTTGGGCGAAATAAATCAGAAGTAGAAGCAAAGGATAAAGTTGAGTACACATCTGTATAGAATGCAAAATTGCTACTAGCGATTAAAAATTATAATTTATAAGATAGCTTAATGGAAGATTGAACTAGTTTTGATTTGTCAATAAATTTGGACAAGTTAATGTGGATCAACCTTCCATTTTTATATTTAATTATTTATATTCCTCCATCTTTTACTATAAGAACAGCAAATTTTTTTTACATAGTATGATAAATCTTCGGACAGTATATTACATATAGGATTAAATGGTGGTGAATAATGATGATAAAAAAATTAATTATTTTTTTAATATGCTTTTTAATTATTTTTAATATCCCAATAATCTCAAAAGCATCAGTAAACAAACCTTATGAAATTGAAATGAAACAAGATTTGTTAATCCTTATGCTTGCATACCCTGAAAATATTTCTGGAGTTGAGAAAAAAAGTAATGATGAAGTTTACTTAGTTATGAAATCAAGTAAGAAAATTAGATATGATGATAAAAGACAAAAGAACCATGAAGAAAAATTATCCGATCCAGATCTTCAAGATATGCTAGAACAATATTATCCTTTTGAAAAGACAAATGAAATAATGGATAAAAGCTTTGATCCAGGTAGGGCCAGAAATTATGCACTTCTAAGTGAAGTTTATGGAAGCTCAAAAACAGCTATTCAAAAAAATTTAACTAATATTAAATGTGGATATACAAATTATCAATTCAATAGTAAAAATAATGCAAATAAAGCTTTAGAAGAATCCTTAAAAGAATTAATATCTTTAGCAAGAAATAGAAATGATATAGCAAGTATTATTTATCCTGCAAGTGGCACTTTTAATTATAGAGTTATATCTGGAACTGGCAGATTAAGTCCTCATTCCTACGGTATTGCAATTGATTTAAAAAGTGATAGAAAAGATTACTGGAAGTGGAGTTCAATTGAAGATGGTAAAAAAAGATTAGCAGAGTATCCTAAAGAATTAGTAGATGTTTTTGAAAAAAATAATTTTGTTTGGGGTGGAAAATGGGGACATTTTGATATTTTACATTTTGAATATAGACCTGAAATAATATTGAAGGCAAGATATTTTGGAAATTGGGATAATGAAAGTGATTGGTATAAAGGAGTCCCTATTGATGAAAACACTAGTAAATATATTGAACTTATTGATAATACACTAAAGTAAAAATTTATTTGAAAGGTGGATTTTTATGCAGCTTTCTAAAAACAAAAAGCTCTTGTTTTTAATAAAAGCTATTATAGTAGCTTTACTATTATCTTTAATTAACATTAATAGTAAAATGGTTTTTGCCGAGCATATTATTACTAAAGATGAAGCTAAAAGCATTGCAGAAAATATTTTCTTAATAAAAAATAAAGCAATACTAGATAAAGATCTGGATTCAATAAAAAAATTATATGCTACAGATACAAGGTATGGCCAATGGGCATATGAATATGAGGAAAAGAAAGTTAAATATATTAATAATTGGGCTGAAAAACAAGGAGTAAAATTTATTGATATTATTCCTAAAATAGTGGTAAAGAAATCAAATGTTTGTAGTGAAAAATGTTCTTTTAGTATATTATGTAATATGGAATATAGATATGTCTATCCAGATAAGCCAGAACAAATAAATAGTTCAAGAATAGGGACATATCATTCCTTTCAATTAACCCAAAGAGATAATAATTGGATAATAACAAAGGAATGGTACACAGATCCATTTGCAGATTCCTTAAGTTTAGAAACCATTAAGGTAGATACAATTAAGGAGTTCATAAAAAATCAACCTCCAAGAGATTTAAGTACAATAAGTGAAAGAAGAAAATGTTCAAAGGAATATGCAGAAAAATATTGTGGCGCAGCAACTATTGAAGAGCATGGATTTAAATATAATAAAAAGTATAGAGATTTTAATCCAGAAGGTGGTGACTGTGCTAATTTTGCATCTCAAATTCTCTTTGAAGGTGGTAAATTCAAAAAAAATTCTACTTGGAATTATGATAAAGGAAGTGCTACAGGACCTTGGGTAAATGCTGGAAAATTCACTTACTATATGATAAACAGTGGAAGAGCATCCGTTATAGCAAAAGGCAGTTATGATAAAGTGTATAAGGAGTCATATAAGCTTCAGCCAGGCGATTTTATTGCTTATGAAAAAAAAGGTGATATAACTCATGTATCAGTAGTTACTGGAGCTGATTCAAAGGGATATACCCTAGTAACTTGTCATAACACAGACAGAAATAACGTACCTTGGGATTTAGGATGGAGTGACAAAAGAATAAAGTTTTGGTTAGTCAAAGTTAAATATTAATGATTATTATGATAATACTGTAATTTTTGAGTTTTTTCAAATATAGAAAAATTTTATTATTTGTGTATAATAGATAAAGATAGCACTATAATAAAATAAGGGGGATTAGCAAGAAAGTATTATGTATTCTTGCTTAAATAAAATGAATACTATAATATTAAACAAAAAAGATGGAAACAGTGTTGAAGCTGAATTAAAATTATTAGATTTAAGTTATCTTGATGAAATTATGAAACTTCAATCTGATATTTATGAAGGAATGGACAATAAGGAATTTTATTCTTGTACAACAAGAGATGAATTTGAAGAAACACTAAAAGAAACAGGAAAAATCATAGGCTGCATTACTTTAGAAGATAGCAAACTGATTGCTATAGGAGTTTATGTTCAATACGGATATAATGAGCATAATTATGGATATGATATTAATATTAAAGGTGAAGAGCTTCTAAGAGTTGGGCAACTTGAATCTTCTTTAGTTTTAAAAGATTATAGAGGTAACAGACTTCAAAAAATTATTTGTACATATCTAGAGAAAATTGCTAAGGATACGGGGATGAAGTGGCTTTGTGCTACAGTTGAACCTAATAATAAGTATAGTTTAAATTCAGTTAAAGAACTCGGCTATAAGGTAATGGTAGAGAAACTAAAATATGGCGGGCTTAATAGATATGTATTAATGAAAGAGTTATAGTATAATTTAAAATAAATAATCAAATTATTCAAAAAAGTATTGATTTTTGAATAATTATGAAATATAATAAATCTTGTAAGAAATATTGGTAAAATGTTAAGAAATTAATATTTAATGTATAAATTTATAAATGCTAAGATGA
Organism: Clostridium sp. YIM B02555; assembly: GCF_022320955.1. NCBI lineage: Bacteria > Bacillati > Bacillota > Clostridia > Eubacteriales > Clostridiaceae > Clostridium > Clostridium sp. YIM B02555. The sequence continues at coordinate 6,617 of NZ_JAKJJY010000027.1, forward strand.
AGAAAAGTAAATTCTATTGGATGATTTTTAGAGAGCAGATGATGGTGGAATATCTGTATGAGTCTTGAATTGAAAGAACACTTCGGAGCAGTTAACCGAAATTATCTAGAATTAACTAGCTAAGAGTAGACTTAACCGGTTCCATACCGTTAAAAGTGGAGGGTATAAAATTAAATTTTGTACTTATATGAGGTGGGTTTTTTATAAAATCAACTAGGGTGGTACCGCGAATGATATCTCGTCCCTATGTATTAATTGCATAGTGACGAGTTTTTTTATATAAAAATTTATATAAAAAACGTGCATTTACTAAAATAAGTATAAAATTCGTATGTAAAAATAAGCAATAAATAGAAAAAGGAGTAATAACAATGAAGAGAGTATTTATTAAAGATTTAGTTGTAAAAGGTGAAGAAACAGTATTACTTAAAGGATGGGTTCATAAAATTCGTGATCTTTCTCATGTCTCATTTATATTACTAAGAGATAAATCAGGAATAATTCAACTTGTTTGTACTAAAGAACAAATTAAGGGGCTAAGACTTGAAAATTCAATTGAAGTAACTGGTATTGTTAGAGCAAATGAAAAAGCGCCTAAGGGTCTTGAAATAGAAGTTTCAACTATTGAAATGACTGGAAAAGTTTATTATGATAAACTACCATTTGAAGTTCAAAGTTTTAAAGAAAAAGCATCTCTCGAAACTCAATTAGACTTTAGAACTATAAGCCTTAGAATTCCTAAAAAGAAGGCCATCTTTAAAGTTCAAAATGAAATAGAAGACGCTTTTAGAAAATTCTTTAAAGGGAATGACTTTGAAGAAATTCATACACCAAAAATAACACATTCAGGAACAGAAGGTGGTTCTGAAATGTTTACTGTTAACTATTTTAACAGAAGAGCATTCTTATCACAAAGTCCTCAATTTTGGAAACAAATGATGGTTGGAGCAGGTTTTGAAAGAGTTTTTGAAGTAGGTTATGCATACAGAGCTGAGCTTCATAACACATGGAGGCATTTAAATGAATATGTAAGTTTAGATGTTGAGATGGGCTTTATTAAAGATGAGACTGATTTAATGGATATGGAAGAAAACTTTATAAGATATTTATACAAACATCTAAAGGAAACCTGCAGTGATGAATTAAAATTATTTAATGTTGAATTGCCAGAAGAAATTAGTATTCCAAGAATCCCACTTGCAAAGGCCCAAGAGATTTTATTAACTGAATATAATAAAAAATCTCCAGTTGGAAATATTGATAATGAAGGAGAAGCATTATTTCACAAATATGTTAAAGAAAAATACAATAGTGACTACGTATTTTTAACAGAATACCCAACTGCTAAAAGACCAATGTATGCAATGGAACGTGAAGAAGATCCAGAAATGACAAAGAGCTTTGACTTAATCTTTAAAGGTGTTGAAATAACAACTGGTGGACAAAGAATCCATGATTATGAAATGTTAAAAGCTAAAATGGAAAGATTAGGATTAAAACTTGAAGATTTTGCTTTCTATTTAGATACATTCAAATATGGAATGCCACCACATGGAGGCTTTGCAATAGGTCTTGAAAGAATTACAATGCAAATTCTAAATCTTGGTAATATCAGAGAAGCATCATTATTCCCAAGAGATATGAAGAGATTAACTCCATAGTTAGAGAAATCAAAAGTGCGAGTCTAAATCTTGTATTTGATTACTCGAACTTTTTCTTCCAGCAGTATTGATTTGGTGTGAATCACTTACCCAATGAATAAATGTGAGCTGGTTTTCCTAAAATTGATCATTGATCATTGGAAATTGACAATTGACAAAATAATTATTAGAGGTGAAAGTAATGAAAGTTAGTATTGATGAAGTAAAATATATAGCAAAGCTCTCTAAATTAAAATTTTCTGATGAAGAAGCAGCAAAATTTGCTAGTGAATTTGAAAGTATTTTAGAAAATTTTCAATATTTAAATGAACTTGATTTAGAAGTTAAAGAAGAAATAAATGATAAAGCTGAATTAAAGCCTGTAGTCAGAAAAGATGAAGTTAAGACTTTTGAATGCAAAGACTTATTTAGAAATGTTAAAGATATGCAAGAAACATATCTTAAAGTACCAAAGATTATTGAATAGGTGGTGGTAGAAAATGCAAATGAACATTAAAGACATGGTAGAAAAAATTAAAACTGGAGAATTAACTAGTGAAGCACTAGTTCAATCATATATTTATGAAATTACTAAAACAGAACCAACAGTAAATGCATTCTTAACATTAACTTGTGATGAAGCAATTACTAAAGCTAGAGAAATTGATGCAAAAATTAAAGCTGGAGAAAAATTAGGAAGACTTGCAGGTATTCCAATTGCAATAAAAGATAATATTTGTACTGAAGGTGTAAATACAACTTGTGCATCAAAAATGCTTGAAGATTTTGTTCCTCCATACGATGCTACAGTAGTAAAAAAATTACTAGCTGAAGATGCAATAATTATTGGAAAGACAAATATGGATGAATTTGCCATGGGGTCTTCAAATGAAAATTCAGCATTTAAGAAGACTTTAAATCCTAGAGATATTACTAGAGTTCCAGGAGGCTCATCTGGTGGTTCAGCTGCTGCAGTTGCAGCAAAAATGGCTCCAATATCTCTTGGTTCAGATACAGGTGGTTCAATCAGACAACCAGCAGCCTTCTGTGGAGTTGTTGGATTAAAACCAACATATGGCTTAGTATCTAGATTTGGCCTAATTGCCTTTGGTTCATCTCTTGATCAAATAGGACCATTTTCTAACTCAGTTGAAGATAGTGCTTATATATTAAATATAATTGCTGGAACAGATTTATACGATTCAACAAGCTTTAGGGATTTAAAAGAAATTGATTATACAGCTACTCTAAAGGATGGAGTAAAGGGAATGAAAATCGGTGTTCCTGAAGAATTCTTTGGAGAAGGCTTAGATGAAGAAATTAAAGCTTCAGTTAAGGATAGCTTAGAAAAATTAAAAGAACTTGGAGCAGAAGTTGAAACATTTTCTCTTCCAATAATTAAAGATGGCTTGGCTGCGTACTATATAATATCTTCTGCAGAAGCTAGTACAAATTTAGATAGATATGATGGTATTAGATATGGATATAGATCTGAAAATTATACTAATGTAGATGAATTAATGGAAAACTCAAGAACAGAAGGTTTTGGACCAGAAGTTAAAAGAAGAATTATGCTTGGTACTTATGCATTAGCATCTGGATATTACGATGCATATTATAAAAAGGCAGATTCCTTTAGACAAAAACTTAGATATGATCTTAAGAAAACTTTCCAAAAATATGATTTAATTGTAGGACCAGTTTCTCCAGTTCTTCCTTTTAAAATTGGTGAGAAGAATTCTGATCCACTAGCAATGTATTTGGCTGACGTATACACTATAAATGTTAATTTAGCAGGAAATCCAGCAATATCTATTCCAGCAGGAAAGAGCAAAGAAGGCTTACCAATTGGAATTCAATTAATGGGTGATATGTTAAGTGAAGAAACAATATTCAAAGCTGCTTATAGCTTAGAACAAGCTTTAGCTGTTGAGTTATAGGAGGGGACAATAATGAATTTTGAAACAGTAATAGGACTTGAAATACATGCAGAATTAAAATCAAAAACAAAGATTTTTTGTTCTTGCTCAACTAAATTTGGAGCAGAACCTAATGCTAATACATGCCCAATTTGTACAGGGGTACCTGGAACACTACCTGTGCTTAATGAAGAAGTAGTTAATTTAGCTATAAAAGCAGGAACAGCACTTGGATGTACTATAAACAAATACAATAAGATGGATAGAAAAAATTATTTTTACCCTGATCTTCCTAAAAACTATCAAACTTCACAATTTGATATACCAATTTGTTCAGGCGGCTTGGTTGAATTTGAATATGAGGGAAAACAAATAAAAGTAAGATTAAATAGAATACATATTGAAGAAGATGCTGGTAAGTTAGTCCATGTTGAAGGTGAACCTATATCATTGATTGATTACAATAGAGTTGGTGTGCCTCTAGCGGAAATAGTTACAGAACCAGATATGAGAAGTGTTGGTGAAGCTGTAGCCTTTATGAAAAAACTAAAAGCAATATTAGAATATGGAGAAATTTCGGATTGTCGTATGGAACAAGGTTCTTTAAGATGTGATGCTAATATTTCTTTAAGACCTGTTGGACAAAAAGAATATGGAACTAGGGTTGAACTTAAAAATATAAACTCTTTTAGAGAACTTCAAAAAGCTTTAGAAAAAGAAGAGAGAAGACAAAGAGAACTTTATACTTATGGTGAAGGTCATAAAATAGTTCAAGAAACTAGAAGATGGGATGCAGCAAAAGGTAAGACAATATCAATGAGAACAAAAGAAGAAGCAGATGATTATAGATATGTGGTTGAACCAGATTTACCACCTATAATAATCTATAATGAGCAAATTGAAGAAATGAAAAACAAATTACCTGAAATGCCTGATCAAAAGAGAGAAAGATTTTTAACTTCTTATGAATTATCAGAAAAAGAAGTTGAAATTTTAATAGGTGACAAAGGCCTTGCTACCTTCTTTGAAAAAGTTGTTTCATTAAAGGTTACTCCTAAAATAGCTGCGAACTGGATTCTAGGAGATATCTTAAGAATACTAAATGATAAAAAAATTGAATCTGAAGATATGACATTAGAAGCAGAAGCCTTTGCAAAACTTCTAAAAGTAGTTGAAGAAGGAAAAATAAGCAATAATGTTGGAAGAGAAGTTCTAGATGAAATTTTCGATGAAAATATAGATCCAATGAAAATTATTGAAGAAAAAGGATTAATGCAAATAAGCTCAACTGATGAGTTAGAAAAAATTGTTGATGAAGTAATTGCAAACAATCCTCAATCAGTAGAGGACTTTAAAGCAGGTAAAACACAAAGTGCTGGTTTCTTAATGGGGCAAGTAATGAAATTATCAAAAGGTAAAGCAAATCCAAAGGTTGCAAAAGAGCTTGTTGATAAAAAATTAAGTGAGTTATAAAAATTAAATAATCAAAATAAAGATTATGCTGTTTTTAAGCATAATCTTTATTTTTATAAAAAGCAAATTGTTATAAATTTGTTAATAAACCGGATACCTATTCTAAATTTCCAAAAAAGTGGTATAATATTGTTGAAAAATATGTAAAAGGAAGTGTAGCGTATGAAATTAAAATCAATAGCTTTAGCAATGGCTTTTACTAGTATACTTATGGCGTTACCTACTAGTGCTAAAGCCGAATCAAAACCTAATAATAGCTTTAACTCAAATTATATTGAAAAAGAGACTTCTATTCCAACTTTACAAGAACAAGCCGGACTCGATTGGCTCAATTTTTATCCGAATAAAGATGTAACATATAATTCAAGCTGTAATGGTTATACCTTTTATTCTAATACTAATAATGATAATGTTAATGGTAATTTTATCATATATTATATCAACACTACTACTGGAGCAGGTGTTAGTATTACTTTTAACAGTACTACATGTTCTGCTGTAACTTTTCCAATCGATGTAACAACAGCGCCAGCTGTCACACTATCCAATACGGCGATTCCAAATGTTACAACTAATTATGAAGAATTCTTAAATGAGTATGACAAACAAGAAATAGAATTCGATAATTGGATAAATAAGATGAATGACAAAATGGATTCGCAATTTGATAAAATGCAAAAGCAAATGGAGAATTCTTGGAAATTTATGAAAATGTAAGCATAAGAAACTCAAAATTCAATTTTTTATTAAATAACACAAAAGATAACACATACTTAGGGGAGTATGTGTTATCTTTTTGTTTATAGGGGAAATAATAATGCTTTACCTCAACAAATTTAATTTTATTCTATAAAGTTCACAACAATGTTACAATGCTGTGGCAGAAGTGTAAGAAATGTGCTCCCTCGTTAATTATAAATTATCACCATTTGTATTTAATTTCAAAACTTTATCAAGATTTTCAAATACAGATTGATCATAATCTTGATGAAGAGTTACATCAAGGACATCATAAAGTTTTTCAAGTTGCTTTATAATTTGATCTAATACAAAATCATTTTTTACTAATAAATACATTTTACTAGTTGAACCATCACCAATTTGAGCACATAATATTCCTTCAAGGTTAAAAGCACGTCTAGCAAATAAGCCTGTAATATGACTCATCACTCCAGCATGGTTTCTAACATGTAATTCAATTAAATAAGAATTAGTGTTAATCATTAAATTTTACACCACCGATCATTTCAATATTTGATTTTCCTGGGGGAACCATTGGAAGAATATTTTCTGTTTCATTAATTGGAATATTTATTAACCAAGGTCCTTTAGCTTCTAAAATTTCTCCTAATTTTTCTAAAGGATTTGTTTCACTAGCCAAATCACATGAATTTATTCCAAAACCTTCTGCAATAATTTTAAAATCCGGATTTGAAATAAAACTTGATGCAATATAATGTTCATTATAAATAAGCTGTTGCTGCTGACGAACTAATCCTAAGTGATGGTTATTTAAAATTATTATTTTTACATTTAAATCTAAATCTGCTAAGGTAGCAAGTTCTTGAATATTCATTAATATAGAACCATCACCACTAAAGCAAAGTATGGTTTTATCTGTATTCATCAAGGCTGCGCCTATAGCAACTGGAAGACCAAATCCCATAGTACCTAAGCCACTAGATGTTAGAAGGGTTCTCGGAGAACTGAATGGATATCTTTGTGCAACCCACATTTGATGTTGTCCTACATCTGTGGCAATAATTGTATCTCTAGGAACCTTAATACCAATATAAGGTATTATATTTGCTGGATGTAAATCATTGTCATAAGAAGGTAACGGATATTTTTCTTTAAAACACTTAACCCTTTCAATCCAACCACGCCTTGATTTGTCCTCAATTTCAGGCAAAATATCTTCTAAGAAATCTTTAATATTTGCAACCATTGATAAACTACTTGATTTAACTTTATTAATTTCTGACGGATCTATATCAATGTGAATTATAGAAGCATTAGGGCAAAATTTTTCAATATTTCCTGTTGCACGATCATCAAATCTTACACCTAGAGCTAAAATTAAGTCAGCTTCATTAAACAAATAATTAGTATAAGGAGCTCCATGCATTCCAATCATTCCAAGACTTAATTCATCATTACTAGGATACGCATCTAATCCCATAAGACTTAAAGCAACAGGAATATTACCCTTTTTAGCTAATTCATATAAATTGTTTGAAGCATTAGAATTAATAACACCTCCACCAGCATAAATAATTGGTTTCCTAGACTTATTAATTAATTCAGCCATACAAAATAGAGTAGAGCCTTTTAAATTTTTTCGCTCACACAAGCCATCAAGTTGTTGAGTTTCGTTAGAGAAACCTTCTACTTCAATGATTTGTGTCTGAATATTTTTAGGAATATCAATTAATACAGGTCCTGGTCTTCCATCTAAAGCTATTTTAAAAGCTTCCTTAATTACAGTAAATAAATCATTAATATCTCTAATTAAAAAATTATGTTTTGTTATTGGAATAGTTAATCCATATGCATCAACTTCTTGAAAAGCATCTGTACCAATTGCTGATAATGGTACTTGACCAGTTATAGCAACTAATGGGATTGAATCAAGTTTTGCATCTGCAATAGCTGTTAATAGGTTAGTTGCTCCAGGTCCAGATGTTGCAAAACATACGCCCACCTTATTAGTACTTCTTGAAATTCCTTGTGCAATAAAGCCCGCGCCTTGTTCATGTCGCGCTAATATATGTTTGATTTTACTTTTATATAAAGCATCATATAATGGAAGATTAAATCCACCTGGAATTCCTGCAATATATTCTACACCTTCATTTTCTAAAAGTTTTATAACAATTTCCGCACCACTATATTTCAAAAAAATCACTCCTTAACTTTATAATCTATTCATCATTGATTTTGGGTAACCATGGAATTTTTAGTTACATATGATATCTTTGGAACTCTTTAAGTATAAATAATTGGCTTTTGTAACATCTTTAAAATAAAAAAAGCTCCTCATCCTAGACATTTAGGACGAAGAGCAACTCACCGCGGTACCACCTAATTTTGTATATTAAATACACTCTTTAATTATGATACAAGCAAAAGCTTATATCATTGTCTTTATAACGGTAGACATTCCGTTTAATTCTACTCTCAAAATGATTTCTATTAAATTCTCCAAGGCTACTTTCCATATATAAATCATGAGAATTTCCACCAACCATTCTCTCTCTTTATTTCAAAAATATATGTACTTCTCCTTATCAACGAAGCATATTTGATTTGTATTAATTATATTCAAAAATGAATATATTTGTCAATAATATTCTGAATATTTTGCTAATTGTATTCTGAATTTTTTTAAAAAATTATAATAATTTATAGTGTATTATATTAATATTTGAAGAAAAATATGTTGTAATTGCTATTAAAAGTTATTATAATATTACGATAATATAATATAAAAATTTGTTTTTAGCAAAAAGTAAACTCATATTGTAATTATGAAAAAATAAAATGGTGATATTAGGAGAACTTTAATGTTAAATCATAAAGGTACACAAATTATTGAAACTACTAAATTTATATTAAGGCCATTTAGAGTTTATGATATCTTTGATATGTATTATAATTGGGCTTCTGATAAGGAGGTTACAAAATATCTTACGTGGGAAGAGCATGATAGCATTAATAAAACTAAAGTTGTAATTTCAATTTGGAAAACTGCTTATCAAAGCTTAGAATATTATAATTGGGCAATAGAAGATAAGTCTACTGGTAGCGTAATTGGAAGTATTAATCTTATGAATCTTGATAACTTTAACGAAAACTGTGAAGTAGGATTTTGTATAGGTAAAGAGTTTTGGAATAAAGGAATTATGACAGAAGTATTAAATACTGTACTTGATTTTGCCTTTATGGAAATTAATTTCTATAGAATTACAGCTAGAAGGCATATTAACAATTTAGCTTCAGGAATGGTTTTGAAGAAATGCAATTTTGTATATGAAGGTATTTTACGGAAAATAGTAAAAAATAATTTAGGTGTATTTGTTGATTGCAAATATTATTCAATAATAAAACCAGAATATATTGAGCTTGAAAAAGCAGGTAATGAAAAAAAGAGTTATAGAGAAATTAAAGATTTAATTAATAACTTAAATTAATAGCAAGGAGCAGATGAGTATATAGTGCCACTGCTCCTTTTAATTATTGAAAATACCTAAAAATATTTTTCTAGATATAAATGCTAGGGATAAAGAGTTTACTATGTTAAAATATAATGTATATACTTACACGAAGGAGATTAAGACTAATGAACATAATTACTTTAGAAAATATAACCAAAAGTTATAGTGATAAAATTTTATTAAACAATATTTCTCTTGGAATAAGTGATGGAGATAAAGTTGGTTTAATTGGTATAAATGGAGCAGGAAAATCCACTTTTTTAAAGGTTGTATCAGGACGTGAAGAATTTTTTGAAGGAAATATTATAAAAGGGAAGAATGTGAGAATTGAATTTCTTGATCAAGATCCAGTATTTCATGAAAATGCAACAGTATTAGAACAAGTATTTAAAGGCGATACTAAAGAAATGAAACTCCTAAAAAAATACGAGGAATTATTAGATAAAATTAAGTCTTCAAAGGGAGAAGAATTTGATTTACTTAATAAGGAACTCATTAAAGTTCAAAGTGAAATTGACTCTTTAAATTTATGGGATATGGAAAGTGAAGCAAAGACTATATTAACTAAGCTTGGAATAAAAGATTTTTCTCAAAAAGTTGGAAATTTATCTGGCGGTCAAAAAAAGCGAATAGCTCTTGCATGCTCACTAATAACTCCATGCGATTTGCTAATTTTAGATGAACCTACAAACCATTTAGATTCAGATTCTATTGAATGGCTTGAAGAGTACTTAAATTCTAGAAAAGGTGCTTTATTAATGATTACTCATGATAGGTATTTTCTAGATAGAGTAACTAATAAAATTATAGAATTAGATAGAGGAAATTTATATTCATATCCTGGAAATTATACAGCTTTTCTTGAAAAGAAAATTGAAAGACTAGAAGTTGAGCAAGTTCAAGAAGATAAAAGAAATGCTTTAATTAGAAATGAGTTAAAATGGGTACGTAGAGGAGCAAAAGCAAGAACTACAAAACAAAAAGCTAGACTCCAAAGATTTGATGAACTTGTTAATACTGAAAGTATGAAGAGACAAGAAGATGTGGATATTTCCCTTGTTGGGTCTCGTCTTGGTAAAAAAGTTGTTGAATTATATGATATAAGCAAATCCTTTGGAGATAAAACATTAATTAAAGATTTTAATTATATATTTTTAAGAGACGATAGAATTGGAGTAGTAGGTGAAAATGGTGCTGGTAAAACAACGTTAGTTAATATATTGAGAGGAAACCTTGCTGCTGACAATGGAACAATTGAAATTGGAGATACAGTAAAGATAAGCTGTTTTTCACAAGATAATAATCATATGGAACCAACCTTAAGAGTAATTGATTATGTTAGGGAGGGTGGCGAATTTATACCAGTTGAAGATGGTACAAAAATTTCTGCTTCAACTATGTGTGAAAGATTCCTTTTTGATAGTACAATGCAATATACTCCTATTGGGAAACTATCTGGAGGAGAAAAACGTAGACTACATTTACTTAGAATTTTAATGGAATCTCCAAACTTTTTAATATTAGATGAGCCTACTAACGATTTAGATATAGAGACTTTAAAGATACTAGAAGACTTTTTAGATAAATTTATGGGAGTAATAGTTGTTGTATCCCATGATAGATATTTCTTAGATAGAGTTTGTACTAAAATATTTTCTTATGAAGGAAATGGATATATAAAAGAATATCATGGTAATTATAGTGATTTTTTAATTTCAAAGGAAATAGAAAAAGCTTCTGATATAACTACCAGTAAAAATACAGGTGAAACAAAAGATGACAGAATCAAAAACTCAAAAGAAAAAACTAAAGATAACAAACCAAAGTTTACCTTTAAAGAACAAAAAGAATATGAAACAATAGACGATGACATTTTAAAGTTGGAAGAAAAAATTAAAACACTAGAAACTGAAATGTCAAAAAACTCTTCAAACTACGGTAAACTTAATGAGTTAATTAAAGAAAAAGATGTTATTCAAAAAGAATTAGAGTTTAAATATGAACGTTGGGAATATTTAAATGAAATTGCTGAAGCAATTGAAGAATTCAAAAATAATAATTAGAGGTAAATAAATGGAAGTACATGTATTTTTAAAAGGAAAAATTGAACCAACTATATTTCAAGGAGAACGTATTGATATTTTAGATATAGAACTTGAAGGCAGAAAGTATAAACAGATACGATATTTTGGAAAGGGAGTATCAAAATCTCAATATATTAGTGTAGACTTAATAAAAAATATTAAAGAAATTAGGAAGTAAAAATGCAGGTGATATAATTGATAAAACAAATTTTACTAGAGGGTTTCAATAAAAACATAACAAATTTAACTCTTACTAAAGGTCAAAGGGTAATAAAAAATGATTTATTAAGAGACCTTAAAGTTGATGTAGATAGAGATTCTATTAAAATCAATTCAATTGTAGTTTCAGAAAGCCTTCTAAGTGAATATTCATGTAAACTAGAATTTGATAATATAACAAAAGAAGTTATTGGAAGCTACTGTAGTTGCCTGGATTTTGAAAAAAATGAATTTAAAAAAGATAATTATTGCTGTAAGCATTTAGTAGCAACATTTTATACCTTTCTAAGAGAATTAGATGACGATGATGAGTTGAGAAATAAAATAACTAACATTTTTAAACAAAAGGATACGAGAGCTTCCTTTAAAGAAGAGTCTAATAATGATTTATTGTCTTTACTTATAGGAGATTCTCAAAAAGAAAAATTGAAATTTGAAGTAATTATTAATAAGAATAATTGGTCTTCAAAGCTTCAAGCGGAATTTAAAATAGGTTTAAAAAACCAAAGCAACAAAATGTATATAGTAAAAGATATTAATCAATTTTTAGTAGCTCACTATAATAAGGTTCCAATAAAATATGGTAAAGATTTTACCTTTGATATTAAAACTCAAAGCTTCAATGCTGAAGATAACAGATTGATTAAATTCATGAATAATATCAAAAATATGGCTGATAGAGATAGAAACTTCAGACGATCACAAGATAAATTAATTGATGGAAAGACTTTGACTATTCCTGATATTATGTTTAAAGAATTTTTGACAATCATTAAAAAAAATAGAGTTTTCCTCGGAGATGGATTTTTTTATAGAATTTTAGAAACTGATATAATATATGGGGATTTACCTATTTCTTTTGCATTAACAAGCAAAAAAGATGTTATAGTTTTAGAAGCTAATAGTGGAATCCCTGAAATCTTAACTCAAAATGAAGATGTGTTTTTATATGGGACTTCAATTTATATTCCATCTATAGAACAATGTGAAAGATTATCTCCTTATTTAAAAATATTTAATGGTACACCAAAAATAAGTTTCAATAAAAATAAAGAAACTAAAATTTTAAAAGAATTGATACCAGCTATTCAAAAAGTATCAAAAGATTTAACTCTTTCAAAAGATATTAGAAATAAAATTATAATTGGTCCTGTTAGTTTTAGATTTTATTTTGATAAGGACAAGGAAATATCTTTATTATATAAAGTTTCTTATGAAGGATATGAGTTTAATTACTTTGATGAAGTTACTGATAAAATAATTTACAGAGATACGCATAAGGAATATGAAGTCTTAGCAACATTAAAAAGCCTTGGATTTGAGGAAATAAATGAAAGACTATATTTTATGAAAGATGATGAAGAAATCTTCAGATTTTTTAAATACGATATAGAAAAACTACAAAAATATGGTGAAGTATTCTATTCTGAAAGATTTAAAGGTATAAAAGATATTAAGAAATCAGATTTTAAGGGAGAAGTTAGAAAAGGTAAGTTCAATTATTTTGAATTTGAATTTAAGCTCTCAGACATATCTCAAGAAGAAACTGCAAAAATCCTAAGAAGTTTTAGAGATAATTTAAAATACTATAAACTTGAAAATGGAGAATTTTTAGATTTAGAAGAAGAAGCTTTAAAAGAAGTACTTGTTCTTATGGATAATTTGCTCTTAGAAGAAGAATTAAACAATAATTTAATACAAATTCCTTCAAGCAAAGGAGCATATTTTGAAGATTATCTTGAAGATAAAGAATTAAGATTTATTGAAACCTGTGAGGAAATTAAGGAATTAAAGAGTAGACTGAAAAATATTAAAGATAAAGTGTTTCAACCACCATATGGTTTACAAGCTCAGCTTAGAGAATATCAAAAAGACGGGTATAATTGGTTTAGAACTTTAGATTATCTGGGTTTTGGAGGAATACTTGGAGACGAAATGGGACTTGGTAAAACCCTTCAAGCTATTACTTTTCTGCTATCTAAGCCAAACTCAAAGACTTTAATTATAGCTCCAACTTCTTTGATTTATAATTGGAAAAATGAATTCAAGAAATTTGCTCCATCTTTAAAAATAGGTATATCTAATGGCGTTAGAGAAGAAAGAGAAAAATTAATTGAGAAATACGACGAGTTTGATGTAATTTTAACTACCTACAATCTCTTAAGACGTGATTTAGAGTTATACAATATGGAATTTGATTATTGTATTTTAGATGAAGCACAAAATATAAAAAATCAAAGTTCTCTAAGTGCTAAATCAGTTAAAGACATAAAAGCTAAAATTAAATTTGCACTTACTGGTACTCCAATAGAAAATTCATTAATGGAACTTTGGTCAATATTTGATTTTATTATGCCAGGATATTTATATAACGAAAAAAAATTTGTTACCAGATACTTTAGAAGACTCGAAGAGGGTCCAGAAATTCTAGAAGAATTAAACAGGCTTACAAAACCATTTATTCTTAGACGATATAAGAAGGATGTAATTAAAGAATTACCAGATAAAATTGAAAAACGACTTTTTGTTCCATTAAGTGATGAACAAAAAGTTGTATATGAAACTTATTCAAATTATGCTAGAGATTTAATTCAAAAGAAGGTTGATGATTTTGAGTTTGCAAAAAGTAAAATTGAAATTTTATCTTATATCACAAAACTTCGTCAAATATGTTTAGATCCTTCAGTTACCATGGACAATTATTCTGGGGCTAGTGGTAAAATAGATGCACTTATAGAACTATTAGAACAAAGTATTGAGGAAGGACATAAAATATTAGTATTTTCTCAATTTACTTCAGTATTAAAAAATATAGGTAAAATTTTAAGTGAGAAACATTTTTTGTATTCTTATTTAGATGGAGCAGTATCTTCAATAAATAGAATGAAAATGGTTGATGAATTTAATAATGGAGAAAATCCAGTATTTCTTGTATCCTTAAAGGCTGGCGGAACTGGTTTAAATTTAACTAGTGCTGATATAGTAATACATTTTGATCCTTGGTGGAATCCAGCAGTTGAAGATCAAGCAACAGACAGAGCTCATAGAATTGGCCAAAAAAATATAGTCGAAGTAATTAAGCTGATTGCTGAAGGAACTATAGAGGAAAAAATAATGGAACTTCAAGATTCAAAGCGAGAACTGATTAACAAAGTTCTTGGTGACGATTTATCAGTAGGTACTTTTATAAATACCTTAAAAGAAGATGAAATTATAAATTTATTTAACTAGGATAAGAATTAAATAGATTACGATTGTTACAAATTTAAAAAGAAGAAAAAAATTGCACACTATAATTAAATGTAAATAAATTATATATATATTGAAATTATCAATGTTAAATATTCAATAATTATCACCGAATATTGATTTACAATGGAAATATTTAATTTTGAACAAATTTTGTAGTATATTTTAATTGGAACTTAAATATCGCATCATTTTATAGTTACAGGAGGGAAAAACAATAGAGAATTTATTAGAATATTTAAGAGAGGTTAACACAGTATCTATAATTTTAAGACTTACCTTGGCTACAATCTGTGGAGGTATTCTTGGGGCAGAAAGAGGAAGGAAAAAAAGACCTGCTGGTTTTAGGACACATATCTTAGTTTGTATTGGTGCCGCTATGGTTATGATAACAAGCCAATATATGACAGATATACTTAAGATAAGTACAGATGCAAGCAGAATGGGTGCACAGGTAATAAGTGGTATTGGATTTTTAGGAGTGGGTACTATTGTTGTTGGCCATCGTGAAGTTAAAGGACTTACAACAGCCGCTGGACTTTGGTCTTGTGCATGCATGGGGCTTGCAATAGGAATTGGATTTTATGAAGGAGCTTTAATATCATGTGTCTTCTTGTTTGGAGTATTTACAGTGCTTCACAAGTTAGATTTGTATTCAAGGAATCATTCTAGAATATTAGATGTATATGTTGAAATCAAACATATAACTGGAGTTGAGAGCTTTCTTGATGTAGTAAAATCTGATGGAACTAAAGTTTCTAATATAGAAGTTAAGAAGTCAAATGAAATGGATAAACATACTATTGGGCTTACAATGACTTTAACATTGGCAGATAAAATAGAACATTCTGAATACATTTTAAAGCTTCATACTATTGAAAATGTATTGTCAGTTGAAGAAATTATGTAGCTTTTTAAGGACAAATATGAAATAATTAACCAATATCTATGCAGTATCGTTAAAATAACCGATTTTATCTTCATAATATCTTCATATTCTTTTGATAATATATAATATATCAATGATATGGAGGTATTTATTATGAACATGACTCATTACATGTCCTTATTGGCAGAAAATCAACCTTGGAATTTAATTATCTTTATGGCTATACCTGTAATATGTGCTGAGACTCTTACTATTACAGAATTTTTCATAATCTTTAATAAGTCTCGATCAGGTGGTTTAAGAACTCTTAATAAAATCGTAGGTATATTTGATGGATTTTATTTCACAGGTATTTTTATTTATCTACTTTTTAATGCAGTTATTCCACTTACAACAAGTGGGGGATGGCATACATGGGTAGATGTAGTAGCTGTCGGTTTTTACTTAAGTGGAGTAGTATTTGTTTTACCAATTGCATTAATGGAACTTGGTGTAATATTTAAAAATAAAACAGAGAACCAAAAGACTAAGATTCACTTTATTCTTATTGGTGGTTTTCTAGTTGTTGCTCATATTGCAATGATCTTTGGTATGGTAAATCCAGAGATAATTAATTCAATGTCAAATATGTCATCTATGCCAGGAATGCAATAGAAATAATTTAATTAATAAGAAGACAGTTACAACAGATGCTTGTCTTCTTATTATTTTTATTTAAAATACTAGTTTTAAATAGCACACTTTCTATAAATTTATATTGTTAAAATCATAACATAGTGATAGAATATCTGTGGGTAGTATCGAAGATGAATTACACCAAACAGAAAAGCATTAATACTTATAATATAACTCATATCTATATGAATGAGATTAAAATTAGGATGTTGTATCACATTTATGGAGGTGATACTATTAAAATTGGATTTATTGGTCCTGGGAAGGTAGGCGTAAGTTTAGGACGCTACTTTACTCATAAAGGAATGCAACTAAGCGGTTTTTATGGAAGAAATGAAAATACTGCCAAAGCTGCTGCACATGCTACTAAATCAAAATTTTATAAAAACATACACGAACTTATCAAGGAAAGTAATATTTTATTTATAACAACTCCTGATGACTCAATTTCACTCATAGATAATGAATTATCAAAATTTGATTTAAAAGACAAATCTATTTGCCACGCCAGTGGTTCATTACAATCAAATGTATTATATAATGCAAAAAATTCTGGTGCATTAATCTATTCTGTACATCCCATATTCGCATTTTCAAGTAAAAATACAAACTTAACAGCTTTAGAAAATATTTATTTTTCTATAGAAGGTGATATTATTGAAAATTCACCAATTATAAAACTATTTAATGAAATAGGAAATAGATATTTTATTAGGAACAAAATTGACTCTTCTATTTATCATTTGGCCAATGTTCTTGTTTCTAATCTTACATTGTCTTTATTAGATATAGGAATAAATTATCTGATGAAACTAGGCTTAAATGAGGAAGATGCTTTAAATGCTCTAAAACCATTAATAAAAGGTAATATAGACAGCATATGTGATAAAGGTTTTTCAAATTCCTTGACTGGTCCTATTGTAAGGGGAGATCTATCTACAGTCAAAAAACATCTATCTGTTTTAGATAATCAAGATCAAGAGCTTTATAAAAGATTATCAATTAATTTATTAAAAATTATGGCATTTAAAGAAATTAAAGCTGGGAATATCTCATTAGATGTAAATAACGATTCCTCTAATGAAGAAATGGCGATTACTAATTTAATCACTAAATCTAGTAAACACTTGGAAATATATAATATTTTAGAAGGAGTAAATTAATGAAAAATACAGTTTTGACATTTAAGGAAGCTAAGGAACAAGGAAGAAAATTGAGCATGCTTACAGCATATGATTACTCTATGGCTAAAATTATTGATGAAAGTAATGTTAATGGAATATTAATAGGTGATTCATTGGGCATGGTAATTAAAGGTGAAGAAGATACTTTAGCTGTTACTATAGATGAAATTATCTATCATACAAAAGCTGTTAAAAGAGGCACAAAAAATGCACTTATTGTAAGTGATATGCCGTTTTTATCATATCATATATCTGTAGAGCAGGCTGTTTCAAATGCAGGAAGATTAGTTAAAGAAGGAGGAGCTAATGCAGTAAAGCTTGAAGGTGGAGCTAATGTTATACCTCAAATCAAAGCCATTGTAGATGCTCAAATTCCAGTGATGGGACATTTAGGTTTAACCCCTCAATCCATAAATGCTTTTGGAGGTTTTAAAGTTCAAGGAAAAAGTGAAATCGCAGCTAAGAAGCTTATTGAAGATGCTGTTAATTTAGAGAAGGCTGGCGTCTTTTCAATTGTCCTAGAAGGAATTCCAGAAAAAGTTGCTGAAATCATTACAAAGTCAGTTTCAATTCCTACAATCGGAATTGGAGCAGGTAAGTATTGTGATGGTCAAATATTAGTGTATCAGGATATGCTAGGAATGTTTAATGATTTTGTACCTAAATTCGTAAAGCAATATGCCAATATAGGTGAAATCATGCGCAATGCAATAAACTCTTATGTTAATGAAGTTCAAGAAGGATTATTCCCAGAGATAAAGCATACCTTTAAAATTGATGAAAACGAACTAAGTAAGTTATATTAATAAAACAAAAAAACATATGTGATATTCACAGTCAAACTTGTAATTTTCTTTATATTTGAGAGGAAAGAGGAGATGCCAAATGTTAATAAAAGAAATTAAAGAACTTAAAAATCTAGTTAAGTCATGGAAGAAAGAAGGTTTTTCCATTGGGTTTGTTCCAACCATGGGAGCATTACATGAGGGCCACCAAAGTCTAATAAAAAAAGCTGTAGAAGAAAATGATAAAGTCATTGTGAGTGTATTTGTTAACCCCACTCAATTTGGTCCTAATGAAGATTATGACAGTTATCCAAGAGATATCAAAAAAGATTTAGAACTTTGCATGATGGTTGGAGCTAATGTTGTCTTTAATCCTGAGCCTAACGAAATGTATTTTAATAATAGATCAACTAGCATAAGTGTTTCAAAACTTACAAGTGTACTTTGTGGTGCAAAAAGACCTGGGCATTTTGATGGCGTTTGTTTAGTTGTGTCTAAATTATTAAATATAGTAACTCCAGATAAAGCTTATTTTGGACAAAAAGATGCTCAACAAGTAGCTGTTATAAAGAGAATGGTAAGAGATTTAAACATAGATGTTGATATAATAGCATGTCCAATAATTCGTGAAGAAGATGGACTAGCAAAAAGTTCAAGAAATACTTATCTTTCAGCTGAAGAAAGAAAAGCAGCATCAGCATTAAGTAGAAGTTTAAATATAGCAAAGAATCTATTAAATAAAGGTGAAAGAAGCGCTTCAAAAATTAAAGAAATTATGATGGAAGAAATCAATAAAGAGCCTTTAGCTAAAATTGATTATGTAGAAATAGTTGATAATGAATCTTTAGAAAATGTTGAAATTATAGAAAAAAATATATTAATTCCAATTGCAGTTTATATAGGCAAAACTAGATTAATTGATAATTTTATCTTTGAGATATACACCTCTTAAAAGAGCAGCTATGCTGCAATTAAGAACTTAATATAACCTATAAAAAGAGTAGCTATGCTACAATAAGGAACTTAATTTAACCTATTAAAAAAGCAGCTATGCTGCAATGAAGAACTAAATAATATAGTAAATAAATATAACTAGGCAAATTTATATGGGAAATAAGAGGGAAGAATTAAAAATTAAACTTACTGAATTCATTATACAAGGGGGAATAAAAAATGATATTAACTATGTTAAAAGGAAAAATACACAGAGCAACAGTAACACAAGCTGAGTTAAATTATGTGGGAAGTATTACAATAGATAAAACATTAATGGAGGCAGCAGGCATACTTGAAAATGAAAAAGTTCAAATCGTTGATGTAAATAATGGGGCAAGACTTGAAACCTATGTAATTTCAGGTAAAAGAGATTCTGGAGTCATTTGTTTAAATGGCGCTGCAGCAAGACTAGTACAACCTGAAGATAAAGTAATAATAATTGCTTATGCTCAAATGACTGAGGACGAGGCAAAAACCTATAAGCCAAAAGTAGTTTTTATGAATGAAGATAATACAATTAAAGAAATAACTAATTATGAATCTAATGAATAAGATTTAACTTATATTTTGAATCATATAGATATCCAAAGCAAGAATTAGATATATGCGGAACTTACCGAAATTAAACACATATTTATTAGTAACATTTTCAATAAGATATGAAGTATAAATAGGAGTGAGGTTTTTTAACAATCTCACTCTCTATTTGCATACAACACGAATAAGTATATTTTCAATATGATTTCCACCATATTCATCTTCAACTAGAAGTTGAAACAAATCAAATCCCGAAAATCTCCTTGTTGATTTATATATAAGAGTAGATGAATTGATTAAAACTACCTTTCCATATTTGGGTTCTTTTTTAATTTTTATAAAGTTATTAATATTATAAGGACTTATAACTTTTAAATCTAATAAGATAGATTTGCATGCACACACATAAAACGGTTTTATTTCCCTAATTTCCACTTTTAAGTCACAAGGATGTGCTATAAATTCGCATTTTTCTTTATACGTTTCATTACCTTCCAAAATCACACTTCCTTTTTATTATCACTTATAATGCATATTATGCTTTAAAATTGATAATTGTACCATTTCAAGATTAACATTAATACAATATTATATATTAAATTATAAAGATAGTTTATTTAGGAGGTCATATTATGAGTTTAGGCAAAGATATATATGATGAAGAGTATAAAGATTACATTAAGGAAGATTCTCTAGACGATAGTGAAAATATTGAAGATTATTCTTGCAGCGGAAACTCAAAAATTTATGTTAATTGTAAATTAAAAGTTGATTTTGATACAAAAAATAAGATGATTTATTTGTATCCAGGGAAATCTCAATATTTCACCGTTGATGTATTAAAGTCATGTGGAGATGTTATTATAAAGTATAAAGATCCTTATTCTGAAAAGGGGATATGCGGAAATCTTGGAATATATAGAATAATTCAATCTGGAATAATTGTAGAAACTTATTGTAAGTTAGATCCTAAAAAAAATGATATTCTAAATTTTACAGCAATTGATAATTGTACTAAAGAGTCCTATGACTTTGTTGTAGTATTTTCTTTCAATCCATGCCGTTTTCATGTCTAATATATCTTCAAAAAATATTCAACCAATAATTGCAGAATTGCATAGAAAAAAAATTATTGCTACGAGTTGAAGTTATCAATATATTAAATTATTGAATTCAATGTAAAGTGTGATATGCTCACTTATAGGTAGACAAGTGAAATAATAAAAATTGGACATGGTATAATAAAGTAGACACAAAGTTAAGAGAAAAATATGAAAGGTGGTTTATTTATTATGCGACGTTCATATAACAAAGAATTTAAAATAGCAGCAGTAAAGTTAGTTATAGAAGATAACATGCCTGTAGCAGAGGTTTCCAGAGCACTGGTTGTACACTATAACTCATTATATCGTCGTATAAGTGAATATGAAGAATACGGAGAGAGTGCGTTTCCAGACCATGGAACCGCACTCTATTTATATCAATATGAGATTAAAAAACTAAAACAAGAAAATACAGAATTAAAAAAGGAGCTAGAAACTCTAAAAAATATCATAATGTCTCTAAAAAATTGATGTTTGATTTTTATATTTTATATCATATTATAATGTTTTAAAGCATAAGCAATTCCGTCTTCTTCAATATCTTTTGTTACAAAAGACACTAAATCAAATAATATTGGATTACTATTTCCCATAGCAATACTATTTTTAACATATTCAAGCATAGTTAAATCATTTGTGCTGTCACCAATTGCATAAGTATTTTCATGAGGTATATCTAAGTAATTTGAAATAAATTTTATTCCTGTGGCTTTAGAACATTCTAAAGGAACTATTTCATAAAAATCTTTGCCTCGATGTATAAAATCAAAGGAGTTCTTATAATTATCATAGAAAGCTTCGAAATTACTATTTTCATTATTCCAAATAACTAATTTATCAAAATCAATATCTACATCATCAAAAGTTTGTCCTTTATAAAAACCTTCTTTAATATGACGTTCCTTAATTCTTTGCACTTCTTTTGAATTTATATTTTTATCATGATCATAATAAACACCATTTCTTCCTTCTAAAATAGCATCTATTTTATATTCTTTTAATTTCATTGCAATTTCTTTTGATAATTCAATTCCAAGACTCTTGTGAAATAATTCTTTTGAATTCAATTCCACATATGTACCACACCCACAAACATACCCATCAAAATTTAATTCTTCTATACAAGTGTCAATTTCTAAAATAGGTCTTCCGGTATTAACAAATACAAGATGTCCATTTTCCTGTGCTTTTTTTATAGCATTTTTTGTACTCTGGGGAACGCGATAAGTTTTTTCGCATAACAACGTTCCATCTATGTCAAAAAATATAATGTTAGGTTTCATAATATTCTCCCTTCAAGCTTGTATACTTAATAATGAAATGAATCATTAACTAAAATTCAATTGTCATTATACATATTTTATAGGATTATTACAATATAGTTTCAATTATATAGATTCTATATTGTAATAATTTTACGTAAATTCTCCACTATAATTTTTTGTGAATAAAATTATAGTGGAGAATTATAATGCTATTTTCTTTTACATTAAGTTTAATTAGTCAATTACATTCTGTATTTGATCCCTATATTGATTAGGAGAAATCCCATAAACCTTCTTAAAGGTTCTTATAAAATGGGTATCATTTTCATAACCAATAGCATCACTAATATCCCGAATTTTTAAATCTGTTGAGGATAAAAGTTCAATTGCCTTATTTAATTTTAAGGTTTGAATCATTTCTTTAAAGGTATGGCCTGTTGTTTTTTTTATAAGCTTACTTAAATAGGGTATTGAAAAATGAAATTCATTTGATAAATCATTCAAAGTTATAGTCTTATAATTTCCTTGAATATAAGAAATTATTGAGGCAAGCTGTTTGTTAGTCTTTTGCAGTTCTTGAGGTAATTCTACCTTATTAATATCGTTCCTTAGTAAATTTGCAAAGAGTATCATAATTTGATTATCTAAAATTTTATTGCTGTATTTCTTATTTTCAAAGTCTTCAATTATCATTTCACAAAGAATTTTCTTTATTTCAGGATTATTATTTGTGTGGAATATAATGTAGTTATTGTAATTTTTAGTGTACAAAATCTTAGTAAAAAAAGCAGACAAGATATTTTCTTCACTTAATACTTCTAAAAATGTATCATTAAAGGTACTTCTTCTGATCAAAAAATTAACCAGTACAGTATCATCGTAAATGCCAACAGAATGTTCAACATTAGGAGGCAGAATGTATAAATCACCTTCATTAAAATTAATTTCATCTCCAGAAATATCTTGTTTGAAGCTTCCAGAATAAACATAACTCATTTCAAAAAAACTATGTTTATGATTAAATTCAGGAGTATATCTATAGTGTTTTAGTGCTATGACATTATGGTTTTTCTTTTCAACAAAAAGTATATCTTCTGGCATGAAAGAAGGATCAATACCATGGTCAACTCCAGGAATGAGAAGCCTTAATTTCTTTATGTATTCTATATCCAAATTATCCATAAAGGTTTTATAGGTATTAGGATTTTGTTTAGCTAAATAAAATTTTTTATAATATAATTCGTCTTCTGTATATTCTTTTAAAAATTTATCTAATTCCATTAAGTTCATTTTCTACACCAATTCCTTTCTAAAAATACCTAAGCACAATTATAGGATTTATTATAGATTTTTTATCTATATAAACTTAGATTTATTATTTTAAAAATATAATCCTATGATTAAAAAATGTCAATCATTAAAATTAAATGTTGTAAGTTTAAATTAGATATAGGATTACAAAAGTGTGATTAATGATTTCAAATAGCTATATACATATAAAGTAATGTCCAAATAAATTTTTTATCACTTGAAATTTAGATTAAAAAATGTCAGCCTTTTTCATTAAGTTATGTTATTGGTTTTAAGCTGAATTTGAAATATTATATGAGTATAGTGTTTGATTAACTTAAAGTTTGGGCTCAGCTTGTAATCGATAACTTATGAATAAATAACTTATGAGTTATAAGTTAAGTAGGAGGAAAAATATGGATATAAATTCAAAGGCAAATGTTAATATTTCAGCTAACAGTGAAAATAATAAAGTTGGTTTTGGCGAAAAAGTTTCTTATGGATTTGGAAATTTAGCAGGTAATCTTTTATTGACTACTGCAAATACTTTTATAAGTTTTTTCTATACAGATATTGCAGGAATTGCAGTAGCAACAGTTGGATTTATTTTACTTGCAGGAAGAATTCTTGATGGAGTTGCAGATTTAGCAATGGGGGCAATTGTTGATAAGACAAAAACAAAGTTTGGAAAGGCTCGGCCTTGGCTTTTATGGCTAGCTATACCTTATGCAGTATCATTAATACTAATGTTTACAGCGCCAGATTTAAGTAGTAACGGTAAAATTATTTATGCATTTATTACATATATTTTTGGAATGCTTATGTTTACAGGAACAGCAACTCCGTATAACGTTTTGAGTGCTTTAATAAGTCAAGATTCAAATGTAAGGTCACAATTAAGTTCTTATAGAAGTATGTTTGGTTTTTTAGGTGCATTAATACTTAGTATAATTACAATGCCTTTAGTAAAGACTTTTGGCGATGGAAAAAAGGGATGGCTTCTTCTTGCAGTTGTATATGGAATAGCATCAGCGGTATTATATTTTATGTGTTTTAAGAATACAAAGGAAAGAGTAGCAGCGCCAGTAGATAATGCTGATTTCTCTTTAAAGGATGGATTAAAAACATTATTTAGAAATAAATATTGGGCAATGATTGTAGCTAGTATTGTAATAATATTTATATCAGCAGGACTTGGTGGGGTAAATGTTTATTATGCTCAATATGTACTTGGAAATCCCAATTTAGTTGGAGTAATTGGAACAGCATCTTTTTTACCTATAATTGCAGGATCATTTTTAGCAGGACCTGTTCTTACTAGGTTTGGAAAAAGAAACACTGCTTTAGGTGGAATAATATTAACTATAGTTGGCTCAATACCTATGGCATTAGCTCCAACAAATATTACAATGATCATAGTCGGACTAGTTATTAAAGGTTTAGGATCCGCTGGATTCTTAGTTTCAGCCTTTGCAATGCTTGGAGATACAGTAGAGTATGGTCAATGGAAACATGGAATTCGTATTGAAGGTTTAACTTTTGCAGCAGAAGGTTTTGCTGAAAAAGTAGGTACAGGATTAGGCGGTGCAGTGCTTGGAGCAATATTAGGCCTTGGTGGATATATTGGAGGACAAGCTACTCAAAGTGCTTCAGCAATCATGGCAATGAAAGTTTCCTTTGCATATGCACCAATTGCTGCATCAATACTAACAGCTGTATTACTTTATTTCTACGATTTAGATAAAATATATCCTAAAATTATTGCAGAATTAAAAGAAAGAAACAAATAAGGTATTTATTAATACTATTTAAAAAGATAAGTTAGTAAATATAAATTTTTATTAGAAAATCATAGTTTGTATTTTAATTAGGCATTAGGTTGTTTTAACTTATGCCTAATTATACATTTAAAAAGTATATGTAATTCAATTGAATTTATATAATTATTTTAAAGCTAAAGCTTTGTTTATATATTATTACGTATAAATGATACATTATCAATTGAAACATGCATAGATATCGAGAGGAGTTTTAGTATGCTAGTTGTAAAAAACTTAAAATGCGAATATTTAGAGAATCCAATAGGAATAGATAAAATAAATCCAAGATTGAGCTGGCAGATTATTTCTGATAAAAGAAATGTTAAACAGCAGCAATTTCAAATACAAGTTGCAACAGACGAAGAATTTAAGAATATTGTATGGAACATGCATACCTTCTCTGAAAAATCAATTCATATTCCTTATGAAGGAGCGCCACTTGAAAGTAGAATGAGATATTTTTATCGAGTAAAGGTATGGATTAATAAAGAAGAAGAATCCGATTGGAGTGATACGTGCTTTTGGGAAATGGGTTTAATAAATACTTCGGAATGGAAGGCAGAGTGGATTTCTTTAAAAGATCAAAAAATAAATGAAGACTTTAAAGCTAGAGCTCCATTTAGTTGTTTTAAGAATTTTACTATAAATAAAGATGTTAAGAAAGCTGTCGTTTATGTAACAAGTTTAGGAGTGTACGAACTTTATTTAAATGGAAAAAGAGTTGGGGAAGATTATTTAACACCAGGTTGGACTGACTATAATTATCGCATTCAATATCAGACTTATGAAGTTTCTGATTTAATTAAAGCTAAGGACAATAAACTTAATGCAACAATTGGAGAAGGCTGGTACAGTGGCTATCTAGGATGGACTAAGAGAAAAGATACTTACGGAAGTAAAAATGCTTTGTTACTTCAAATGTATATTTATTATGAAGATGGCACAAGTGAAGTTATAGCTTCAGATGAATCTTGGAAGGAAGAAAATTGTAACATATTAATGTCTGACATATATAATGGGGAAATATATGATGCAAGAGAAAAAGAGGAAACTAGTATAGACATTAATTTAATAATTGTTCCATATCCAAAGACACATTTAATTGCTCAAGAAAATGAACCAATTAGAATTCAAGAAGAAATAGAACCATTGTCAATATTTAAAACTCCAAAGGGAGAGTTTGTATTAGATATGGGACAAAATATGGCTGGCTTTGTACGCTTTAAGATTAAGGGAGAAAAAGGACAAAAAGTAACTTTAATTCACGGTGAGGTTTTAGATAAAGAAGGGAATTTCTATAGAGATAATATTAGAGATGCAGCTCAAAAAGTTACTTATATATGTAGTGGTAATGAAGAAGAAATATATGAACCTCATTTTACTTTTCAAGGATTCCGTTATGTTAAGCTTGAAGGATTCCCCAAAGATATAAAACCTTCTAATTTTACAGGAGTTGTACTTCATTCAGACATGAAACCTATAGGAAGTTTTGAAACTTCTGATAAAAAAATTAATCAACTTCAACATAATATTTTATGGGGACAAAAGGGTAATTTTATTGATGTGCCAACAGATTGTCCTCAAAGAGATGAACGTTTAGGGTGGACAGGAGATGCACAAATCTTTGCACGAACTGCATGCTTTAATATGAATGCAGCACCTTTTTTCAGCAAGTGGTTAAAGGATCTTTCTTGTAATCAAATGTCAGATGGTGCAGTACCTTTTGTAGTTCCAGATATATTAAAGGGCACATTTGCTGATGGAATTGGATTAACAACCGCAGGTTGGGGAGATGCAGCTGTTATATGTCCTTGGACAATTTATCAATGTTATGGGGATGAAAATATATTAATTCAGCAATATGATAGCATGAAAAATTGGATTAATTATATAAGAAATCAAGGTAATGATGAATATCTTTGGGATACTGGTCTTCAACTTGCAGATTGGCTTGCTTTAGACAATGAAGAAGGAAGCTTTTTTGGAGCAACCGATGGATACTTAGTTTCTACCGCATATTATGCTTATTCTACAGGAATATTTGCAAATATAGCTAAAATATTAGGAAAGTTTGATGATTACAAATTATATAACCAGTTATATGCTTCAATAAAAGAAGCTTATATTAATAGATTTTATGACAATGAAGGTAATTTAACAAGTGAAACTCAAACTGCTCAAGTAATATCTTTATATTTTGATTTAGTCCAAGAAAAATATAAAGAAAGGATTGCTAAAAGATTAGTGGAATTAATAGAAAAGAAAAATATGCATTTAGATACAGGATTTTTAGGAACTCCGTATATTTGTCATGTGCTATCTGATAATGGATATGAAGACGTTGCTTATAAACTTCTATTTAATACTGATTATCCATCTTGGTTATATCAGGTAGAAAGAGGTGCTACAACCATGTGGGAGCATTGGGACAGTATTAAAGTTGATGGTTCTTTTTGGGATATAGGTATGAATTCCTTTAACCATTATTCATATGGTTCAGTAGGTGCATGGATGTACCAAAATATTGGTGGTATTGATATGGTTGAGGCAGGATATAAAAAATCCCAAATAGCTCCAAAACTATCAGAGAAATTGAGCTATACTAAGGCTGCTTTAGATACTATGTATGGAAAAATATCAGTCAGTTGGGAAATAATTGAGGATAAGATATATATGAATGTAGTAATTCCTCACAATACAACTTCAAGGATTACACTTCCTAAAGTTAAAAATATTGAAAAAATAAAGAAATACATTATTGAAGCCTACAATGAAAAAAGATTGCATATTGATTTAACTAACGGGCTCTCCGAAACTTATATTGATACTAATTTTAGTTTCGAAATTTTTGGTGATAATATTTCTTTTGAAATTGGTTCAGGTGTATATAATTTTTCGTATGAATATACACATATATAAAGAGTAGCTTTGCCACAATAAGGATCTTTTCACTAATATAAAGAGCAGCTTTGCCAGAATATGAAATTTTTCACCCTATAAAAAAGGAGTTATGCCTTAATTAAGTTAATAGTTTAGGATAAAATCTATTGAGTCGATAAATATATAACATAGTGTGCAATACTTCTTTGCCCACTATGTTTATTTTTAGTTAGAAGAAAGGTGTAATGTTTAATAATAGGAAGTGAACCAACTTTTAATTTATTCAATACTCTAAGATTAAAATTTTGCACATAGTCAGATAATATAGTATAATTACATCTATGATTTAATATAGAATATATTTAGTTTCGTGATAATTTGTATTTTAGGATATGATTAAATTCTAAATAAAATAACACAAAAGGAAGGAGGATTTTTATGGAATTCAATAGGAAACAAAAGAAAATTATTAACAGCAAACCTAATGGACCTATGTTAATAAAAGGTGAAAATAGTACAGGAAAAACAACAGCTTATGTAAATAAAATTCCAACATTACTTAATAATTATTGTATTAATAAAAATGATAGAATTCTTATTGCAACAAATAGTGAAGAACATTCTAAATTTATATCCTTTGTATATGATAATATGGATAGTGAAAAATATCATCAAAATAGTTTTTTTGATGTTGATAATACAAATAAATTAGAAATTAGCACAATTAGTTCTTTAATACAATATTATTTTAATCAATATGAAACAGAGCATAAAATTAAACTAATAGAAGCATCAATTACTGAATGTGAAGTACAATTAAAAAAGGCTATTGAAGTTACTAAGCAAAAATATACAAAGGAAAAGTTTGATATATTTGATGCTTCATACACAAAATTTATATTTGAAGAAATCACATGGATTAAGGCTTCGGGGCTCAACAGTATTGAAGAATATCAAAAGGTGCCAAGAAAAAGCAGAATAAATGAAATAACTGGTAATAAAAAAATACTGAGAAAGAATTCGAAACTTAGACATGCTATTTATGACATAGTTATTGAATATAACAATAATTTGAATAAGATAAATAAAATAGATTTACAAGATAAAGCTTCTTTTGCACTTAAAAGTGCTACAAATAATAAAACAAAAGCTTTTACGCATATTTTTATTGATAATAGCGAAATTTTAACAAAAGTTGAATTGGATTTATTAAAAACAATACATACTCAAACTCATTATTCAAGCATAACCTTTATATTTAATATTGGTGAAAAGCCAACATTAAATGCTTGGATTTCTAATGGAAAAGCTTTTAGTAGTTTAGGTTATGATATGAAAGGTAAGAGTATTACACTAACTGAACATTATGATCATGAAGTAAATGAAGATTATACTACTAAAGTTGAAAATTATGATATGATCGAAAGTAATACAACTCCACAAAGCACAGACTCTTATTTAACATTAAATCCAATCGAATATATAGATTTAAAACGAAATGTTTCTCATAAATTTATTAAAGATCCAGATGCATTGGATGAAATATACATTAGATACAATGGAATTGAAGAAAAAGTAGTAGATACTATTAATATTCCAGTATTTAATGAAATTGCTGCTGGTAGTCCTATATTAATGAATGATTCAATTGAAGATAATTATCTTTTACCAAAAGAGTGGATAAGAAATACTAAAGATACATTTATTCTTAAAGTAAAGGGTGACTCCATGATAAACAAAAACATTTATGATGGAGATTTAGTTGTAATCAATAAGCAGCCTTTTCCAAATGTTAAGGATATAGTAGCAGTTGATATCAATGGGGAAGCAACCTTAAAAACTTATAAAAAGATCCATGGTCAAGTTGTATTAATGCCAGAAAACGAAAAATATGATCCAATAATTATAGAAGATCAAGAAGTCCATTTCCTTGGAGTTGCAATTGGCCTTATAAAAAATTAATGATTAACCATATAATAGTTGATATAATTATTATATGGTTTTCTATTTATATAGATATCAAAAGCGAGAATTAGAGCTATGCGAAACTTACCGAAATATGATACATTTATCTTCCGCAGGACTAGTGAAATTTTCGTCAGCTCAATTTTACATGCCTGCTCCAGAAAAAATGTATTATATTTCTAGTGTAGTATTGTAATTTTAGACTTTACATATTTTATTATGTTAGGAGTGAACCTAATTGTTTGAATTAAACAATATAAAATTTAAAGATATCTTAGATATACCATATTTAAAAATTAATAAGAATATAACCTGTATTATTGGTCCATCAGGAAGCGGAAAAACAACTCTATTGCGAATGTTAAATAGATTAAATGCTCCAGATGAAGGAAAAATCACTTATAATAATATGGATATTTTCAAAATTAACTCAATAAAATTGCGTCGCAACATTGTAATGCTAGGTCAAACACCTGTAATTTATCCAGGAACAATAGAAGATAATCTTCAAATTGGATTGGAATTTTCAGAAAAATTGCCTGCTTCAAAAGAAGCTATGAAAGATGCTCTTGATAGAGTGGAGTTAAGAAAGGAACTTTCTGATACTTGCAGCAATCTTTCAGGTGGAGAAAAACAACGTTTGTGCCTTGCAAGAGTTATGCTTATGAATGCTGATACATATTTACTAGATGAACCTTCAGCAGCTTTAGATAAAGATACCGAAGAATTTATAATTGATAATTTCTCTAAATTTGTAATGGAAAACAATAAAGAGCTCATAATGATCACTCATTCAGAGTTAATTGCAGAAAAATTTATAAATTCCATAATAAGAATTGAACAGGGAAAGGTAGTGGAGGCATATAATGAATAATACAGTAATGAATCTTTCCATATTACGATTATCTATTGCATATGTCTTTGTTTTTATAATGCTAATTATATTTAAAGCACGAGGAATAAAACGCGAAAGACAGATTATTATTGCATCAACCAGAATGACAATACAACTTATAATAATGGGCTATATATTAATGTTTGTTTTTAATAATCCAAGTTGGTGGCTAACCTCAATAATGATAGTGGTAATGATATCTTTTGCCATTTATAATTCAATTAAAAGAGTTAAATATAATATGTCTTATGAATTAAAGAAAATAATTGCATTTGCAATGACATTTGGAGCACTATTAACTGCAACTTTTTTCATTATAATTATCCTTGGTGTTCAACCCTGGTTTAATCCTCAATATTTTATACCGATTTCTGGAATGATAATTGGAAATAGTATGACAGGTATTGCTTTAGGTGCTAATAAGCTTTGTAGCTCCATTGAAGAAAAAAGAATTGAAATTGAAAATTCATTAATGTTAGGTGCAAGTCCTGCAGCAGCAACAAAAGAAATTGTAAATAATTCGTTTGATACTGCAATTTTACCTACAATGAATAATATGCTCACTATGGGAATTGTTTCATTACCTGGAATGATGACTGGGCAAATACTTTCTGGAACCTTTCCAATAACAGCAATTAAATATCAAATTGGTATAATGCTTGCTATTCTAGGTAGTACAGCAGTTTCAACTGTAATATTTGTGAGTTTAGGCTATAGAACATTTTTTACTAAAGACCATAGGCTTAAATAAATAAAAGAGAAGAAGTTATCTCAGAAATGAATTGCAAAATTATTATATTAAATATACAAAATTGCAACATATACATTTTCTTTAGATAACTTCTTTTTCTTTTGACATCTTATTAATATTTTCTAATATTTCCATCCAATTATATACTCTTATAATATTATTATTTATTGGATCTCTATTGTAGTTCGTATCAATTAATAATACTTTAAATCCGCTAGCTGATAACTCAATAGCATTATCATAACTATCTTCAATAAAAATATCACAATTTAAATTTCTTGCTGTTGGAACTTTATTATGAGTTCCTAAAACAAAAACATCATCAAACGGAATTTTATTTTGTTTTAAATACAGATTTGTTAATAATTCTAAAGATTTATCTCTGGCTGTAACAAAATAGATATTATTATTCTTAAACAACTTATTTAACACATTTTTAACGTCTTCTCTTAATTCTTGTTTTCTATGAATATCAAATTTTAATTCTTCGTAAAATTTCAAATATTCTTTTTCTTCGATTCCAAGTACTTTAGAAATTTCATAGGAATTAATATCTTCTTCTGATACCTTTAAGTTAAAATAGTTATTAGCATAATTTAACCAATAATATGGATCGGTAATAGTTCCATCAATATCAATACAAATATTTAATTTTTTCATTTTATCACTCCTTTTAAAATTAGTATACAATTATAAGATTAAAAACAATTTAAAATCACGTAATATTTCTGTGAAATAAGGTTAAAGTTATATATGAGTTTCTAAGGATTCTAGAAATATTTCAGTAATAATTAACATTTCAGTATACTAAGTCTAAATATATTTTAAAAATTAACTAGTAATTTTTATATGCTTATTATATAATAATTATTATTAAATAACAATAGATAGAGGTGAAAATATGTTTAATTGCATTAAATCTGAAAATAATGTATTTAAAAATTTAATTAATGGTCAATGGGTGAGCAGTAAGGAAGATAATTTAATAGAAATCAATTCTCCAATAGATAATTCAATTGTTGGAAAAATTCCAGCTATGACAAAAGAAGAGGTTGATTTTGTTATTAGCACAGCTAAAAACGCGCAAAAAGATTGGAAGAAGATTCCTATAAATGAAAGAGCAGAAATATTATATAAAGCAGCAGATATTTTAGTTAATAATATTGATGAACTTGCAGAAATAATGATTAGAGAAATTGGTAAGGATCGAAAAAGTTCTAGATCTGAAATCACTAGAACAGCAGATTTTATAAGATTTACAGCAGATACAGCTAAAAATTTATCAGGAGAAAGTATTCCAGGTGATACTTTTCCAGGATATAAGAGAAATAAAATTTCTGTTGTGACTAGAGAACCATTAGGGGTAGTTTTAGCAATTTCTCCTTTTAATTATCCTATCAATTTAGCTGCTTCTAAAATAGCACCAGCTATTATCGTTGGAAATTCTGTTGTCTTAAAACCAGCTACTCAAGGTAGCCTATGTGGCTTATATTTAGCTAAAGTTTTTCAAGAAGCTGGTGTTCCTAATGGTGTATTAAACACTATAACAGGTAAAGGAAGCGAAATTGGTGATTATGTTGTTACTCATAAAGACATAAATTTCATAAACTTTACTGGAAGTACAGAAGTAGGAACTAGGATTTCTAAAATTACAAGTATGGTTCCTCTTTTAATGGAACTAGGTGGTAAGGATGCTGCCATTGTATTAGAAGATGCTGATCTAGAACTTGCAGCAACTAATATTGTTGCTGGAGGTTATTCTTATTCAAGTCAACGTTGTACAGCTGTAAAAAGAATTTTGGTTATTGATAAAGTTGCTGATGAACTTGTTGCTAAAGTCAAAGAAAAAATTAGTAAACTTAAAATTGGTAATCCTTTAGTTGATGATGTAGATATAGTTCCATTAATAAACAAAAAAGCTGCAGATTATGTGTCAGAACTAATTGAAGATGCAAAAAGCAAAGGTGCAGATTTAATAGCAGGTGGAAATAGAGATGGTAATATAATCTTCCCAACATTATTTGATAATGTAACTACTGATATGCGAATTGCTTGGGAAGAACCTTTTGGTCCAGTACTTCCTATAATTCGAGTAAAAGATAAAGATGAAGCGATAGAAATAGCTAATAAATCAGAATACGGCCTACAAAGCGCTGTCTTTACTAAAAATATCGATGATGCTTTTTATATTGCTGACAGACTTGAAGTTGGTACAGTTCAAGTAAATGGTAAGACTGAAAGAGGACCTGATCATTTTCCTTTCCTTGGAGTTAAAGCTTCTGGAATTGGAACTCAAGGTATAAGATATTCTATAGAATCAATGTCAAGACCTAAAGCAACAGTAATAAATCTATTAAAATAAAAAGCAACTATTACAAATTAATAGTAAGATTCATTAATAGGTGAGAGTTAAGAAGAAAACTCTTACCTATTACTTTTTATTTGAACTATTTCAATGGATTGTTAAAAGAAACATCTCGTACAAAATGAAATTTTTGATTGATATTTTAAGTTTATGAGTTATTATAATTTTAATTATATTTGTATTAATTTAGAAAAACTTATTAAAACTAATGAAAATCCCGAGGATAATTGTTATAATTGTTCTGGGGATTTTTACATTTAACAACAAAAATAAAATAGCATTCCGGTTATGGAAATATCATTTCTAAAATTTGTAATAACACCCCTTAACTATAGCGTGTGAACTTAAAGGAGGAAATAATTATGGCTTTAACGCCAATGATGGTTGAATACATAAAAACTAAAGAGGAATATAAAGATTGTATTCTATTTTATAGATTAGGTGATTTTTATGAAATGTTTTTTGAAGATGCTGAAACTGTATCGAGAGAATTAGAACTGGTTCTTACAGGAAAAAATTGTGGTTTAGAAGAAAGAGCTCCAATGTGTGGAATACCTCATCATGCAGCTGCGGCATACATTCCAAGATTGATTAGCAAAGGCTATAAAGTTGCAATTTGTGAGCAACTTGAAGATCCAAAGGAAGCCAAAGGAATTGTAAAAAGAGGAGTAGTAAAAATAATAACTCCTGGAACTTTTATTGATAATACAACTTCACTTGAAAATGATAATACATATTTGATGGCTATTCAAGTATACGATGATAAAATAGGAATTTCGATTTCTGATATAAGTACTGGTGAATTTAAAACAACATCTTTTAACAATATAAGAATAAGTTTACTTGATGAAATAGCAAAAATTTCACCAAAAGAAATCTTAGTTTCAGAAACTTTAAGTGATGATGTTATTCAAGATATAAAAGGAATAACTTCAGCATTAATTTCTAAAGTGAATTTTGAAGAATTTTTAGTATCAAAAGAAGATTTAATAGAACAATTTTCTGATATGGAAGTAGCTGGTTTGACAGTTGAAAGAGAAATTACAAGTAGGGTTCTTTTAAAGTATATATATGAAACACAAAAAATGAGTTTAACAAATATAAATTTACTTGAACAATATGAAATAATTAATTACATGACTATTGATGGAAATTCAAGAAGAAATCTTGAATTAACTGAAAGCATTAGAGAGAAAAATAAAAAAGGTTCTTTATTATGGGTTTTAGATAAAAGTGCTACTGCAATGGGTGGAAGAACTCTAAGGAAGTGGATTGACGAACCACTAATTATTAAAACTGAAATAGAAAAAAGGCTAAATGGGGTAAATGAAGCTTTTAGTTCTGTAAGTTTCAATGAAGATTTAAGAATTGCATTAAAAGAAATTTATGATATTGAAAGAATTGTTGGTAAGATTTCTAATAAAAATGTAAATGCAAAAGATATGTTATCTCTTAAATCATCATTAGAAAAGCTTCCTATGGTTAAAAAACTTCTAGAAGATAGATCATCTGATCTTCTAAAAGAATATCATGCTGAACTTGATGAGTTAACTGACATAAAAGATTTATTAGATTTATCCATAAAAGAAGAGCCTTCATTAAGCATAAAAGAAGGTAATATTATTAAAGATGGATACAATAGTGAAGTTGATGAATTAAGACAATCAAAGCTTCATGGCAAAGAATGGATTGCTGCTCTTGAAAATCGTGAAAGAGAATTTACAGGAATTAAATCCTTAAAAGTAGGTTATAACAAAGTATTTGGTTACTATATAGAAATTTCTAAATCTAATTATGATTCTATTCCTGAAGGTAGATACGTGAGAAAGCAGACTCTATCAAATGCTGAGAGATATATAACTGAAGAATTAAAGGTAATGGAAGAAAAAATCTTAGGAGCAGAAGAAAAGCTTATTAATTTAGAATATGCACTATTCTCTGATATAAGAGACAATATAGAAAAAGAAATTTCAAGACTTAAGAAAAGTGCTCGGATAATTTCAAACTTAGATGGAATATCTACTTTAGCTTTAATTGCCTTAGAAAATGATTATATCAAACCAGAAATTAATGAAGATGGTATAATAGACATAACAGATGGAAGACATCCAGTAGTTGAAAAAGTAATAGGTAGAGGTGAATTTGTTTCAAATAATACTATTTTGAATCAAAATGATAAAGAATTACTTTTAATAACAGGTCCAAATATGGCAGGTAAATCAACTTATATGAGGCAAGTTGCTCTTATTACTTTAATGGCTCAAATTGGGTCTTTTGTACCAGCATCAAAAGCCAATATTTCTATATGTGATAAGATTTTCACTAGAATTGGTGCATCTGATGACCTAGCTGGTGGTAAATCAACTTTTATGGTTGAAATGTGGGAAGTATCAAATATTCTAAGAAATGCAACTCAAAAAAGTTTAGTATTATTAGATGAAGTTGGTAGAGGTACTTCAACATATGATGGATTATCCATAGCTTGGTCAGTTATTGAGTATATAACAAAAAATGATAAGCTTAGATGCAAAACATTATTTGCTACACACTACCATGAATTAGTAAAACTTGAAGGTATCTTGCCTGGTGTTAAAAATTACTCTGTTGCTGTTAAAAAAATGAAAGACAGCGTAATCTTCTTAAGAAAAATTGTAGAAGGCGGCGCTGATGAATCATATGGAATTGAGGTTGCTAAACTTGCAGGTCTTCCAGAGGCAGTAATTAATAGAGCTAAAGAAATTCTTCAAAATTTAGAGGGCGAGAATAATTTTGATATTAATAAAGTAACAAATACAGAACCTGATGAAGCTGAAGCTTCTATAGACATAAATATTTCTAATAATACTGTTTCAGTTGAAGAAAATACCTCTGAAGTTTTAAAAGAGGAGCAGTCTACTATAGTAGAAATTAAAGAAGAAGTAAAAACTAAGAAACACAAGGAAAAAGATGCTTCAAATAATATGCAGTTAGACTTTTCCTTTATGGAAAAGGAAGCTTTATTAAAAGAAATAAGTCAAGTTGATATTTTAAGCTTAAATCCTATGGATGCTATGAACACACTATATAAATTAGTGAGTGAAGCTAAAAAGTTGACTAACTAGAATTTACTATTTATATGCTATAATATGCCCACGATAAATAAATGTCGTGGGTGTTCTATTAAAAAATAAGTAAATAAGCTTTCTCCTTGTAGCTTTCCTTAATTGATACTTGAACATTGATAATTAGTATATATAATATGATTATGGTAGGAGATTTTTACATGAAAGAAGAAGTTGAAATCAGATATCCCTCATATATTAAAGAATTTAAATGTATTGGCGGTAATTGTTCTGATAATTGTTGCCACGGATGGGAAATACATATTGATAAAAATACTTTTGATAAGTATGTAAAAATTCCAAATAATATATTTGATACAGATATCCTCGAAAATATAATTGTAAGAAAGAATTGTAAGAATCCAAATATTGATTATGGGCAAATAAAATTAAATAATGAAACTCAATGTCCTTTTTTATGTAAAGATAATTATTGTAGTATTCATGCTAATCTAGGTGAAAATTATCTTTCAAAGGTATGTACAACTTATCCAAGAATTATTAATAAAATAGATGACTGCTACGAGCTTTCCCTTAATGTTTCCTGCATAGAAGCTGCAAGAATCATACTTTTAAAAGAAGAGGGAATAACATTTGACTATAGTAAAGAACTAATATCTAATAATTATGTAATAGCAAAAGAAATCAATACTAATACCTATGAAATTAATGATACAAACTATAAACACATCAAAGAAATCAGAGACAAAAGTATTAATATCATCACCAACAGAAAATACAAATTAAGCGAAAGATTATTTGATCTTGGATTGTTTTTAGAAAATGTTCGTAGGAAATTATGTTACAATTATGACAATACGGTTCAATTTGTTGATGAATATGATATAAGATCAAACAAAATCAAATTTCAAAGAGATATAAATGACTATATGCTACAAATATCATTTTATAAAGGCATATTAGAAAAGTTAGCTGCTTCGAAATTTTTTATTAGTGATAATTTCAGCGAGATCATCGATAAAGTCATGTTAGGTTTTAAATTTAGTGAAGATAAAAGTCTTATAGAAAACTCTCAAATTTATTTAAAAGCTTATACCATACTGGATAAGGAAATTTTTGAACCTTACAGCTATATTTTTGAAAATTATTTAGTAAATCATATGTTTAAAGAACTTTTCCCTTTTTCTGAAAATGATATTGTATATGATGGATATATCATGATGCTTGTTAGATTATCGTATATAAAATTTTTTATTGCAGGCTATTATCTTTCTAATGGGAAAATAACAATAGATAATATAATAAAGATAATTCAATCTTTAACTAAAGAAATTGAACATGATGAAACTTACTTAAAGCATATTCTCACTCATATTAAAGAATATGAATTAGATAATAAGCGCTTTGCAAAAATACTTTTGTAATTTGAAATAAAAATATTCACTAAGGAAGTGAGCATAATGCCAGTATATAGATTACCTAAAGAAATAATTTTTCCAAATCCTGAGCTTTCTGAAGAAGATGGACTTTTAGCTATTGGAGGCGATTTATCCTTAGATAGATTACTTTTGGCTTATTGTAATGGTATATTTCCATGGTATAACGAAGGAGAACCTATACTGTGGTGGTGCCCTAAGCCTAGATTTATATTAATACCTAAAGAAATTAATATCTCTAAATCCATGAAAAAAATCATCAAGAGAGATATATTTAAAGTAACCTTTAATGCTGATTTTGAAGGTGTAATTAACAATTGTAAACACATTCGTGAGGACAATAATGAAGAAACTTGGATTAGTGATGATATGAAGGCCGCATATATAAACTTATTTAATAATGGATATGCAATGAGTGTTGAAACGTATCTAGATGAAGATTTAGTTGGGGGCTTATATGGCGTTAAAATAGGCAAATGCTTTTTTGGAGAAAGTATGTTCTCGAAAGTAAGTAATTCATCTAAAATAGCATTAATAAAACTAGCTGAAAAGCTGAATAATGAAGGTTATCTTTTTATAGACTGTCAAATGCAAACCAAACACTTAGAAAGCATGGGTGGGAAATTTGTTGATTGGAATACCTTTAAAAATTTACTTAGTAATGGTTTAGAAGAAACTTATTTAAGATAAAAAATAGTTTTCATTTATAAATATGATATATATAATAATATTACTTAAATATATAGAAATAAATTATAAGGTGTGTTGTAAAATGGAAGAATTAAAGAAAGTTATTGATGAAATAATTAATGACGAAATTATAAAATTAGTTATTAGTAATAAACTGAATAATAATATTGAATATAATAAAATCACATTTGTTTTAAAAGAAAACAATAATAAAAAATATTATCAAATAGAAAAATATACTGACAAGCAAGTATTTCATGAAAATGTTGATATAAATATTTTAGGTGAAAAGCTCCTTGAATATGTATCATCAAATTATAAACAAATATCAGCTTGGTCAAGCAATAATACCTTTGACGTGAAAATATCAAAAAAAGGTAAAGTATTATTAAGTAAGAAAAAAAGTGATAATGCAAAGTTGGTTAATAAAAGCCATAATAAAGAAAAAAATTATATTTTAAAAGAAGGAATGATTATCGAGCCTCTTATTGATTTAGGTATATTCACTAAGGAAGGTAAAGTGATCAATTCTAAATATGATAAATATAAGCAAATAAATAGATTTGTAGAGATAATAGATGATGAAATCAAAAAAAATGATTACACTGACCTTACTATTTTAGATTTTGGTTGCGGAAAATCTTATTTGACCTTTGTTTTGTATTATTATTTTGTAGAGATCAAGAAAATTAATGTTAAAATGATAGGCTTAGATCTTAAAGCAGATGTAATAAAGAAATGCAATGATATAGCAAAGCGATATAAATATGATAATCTACACTTTGAGTTAGGAGACATAAATGGTTTTAAGTATAATAATAAGGTTGATATGGTAATTACATTACATGCGTGTGATACGGCTACAGATTATGCATTATATAATGCAATAAAATGGAATGTAAAAATGATTTTTTCAGTTCCTTGTTGCCAACATGAATTTAACCATCAAATAAAAACGGATTCCTTGTCAATACTAACAAAGTACGGTATTGTTCAAGAAAGAATTTCAGCATTAATGACAGATTCAGTTCGTGCTAATCTCTTAGAATGTGTAGGCTACAAGACACAACTTCTTGAATTTATAGATATAGCGCATTCACCTAAAAATATATTAATAAGAGCATCAAAAGATCACGTATCTAAGGATAAGAAACAAAAAGCCTTGACTGAAGTCACTAATCTTATGAAGCAGTTTAATTTAAGCCCAACTTTACATAAACTACTAAAAGATGATACTTTAATTTAATATATAGGTCACTCGAATAGTTATATGAGTGACCTATTTTTAATATTATATTATTTAAAAGTTGTTTGTGGAGAAGGTTCATCGTCTCCATAGGGACTTTTTTCATTTGCCTTATTTTTTACTACTTTTGCATAATTTCGCGTTAATGGCTCAGATACACTTTTGCTAGACTTTTCATTATTCATAATAATATTGCCTCCTTTTATTTAAATTTTCTTCTGTATTAGCTTATCCATAAAATTATAAAATACAATTTAATAATTAATATTTCCTCTGATTTCAATTGTTATTATTGTATAAATTAGTTATAATACATTTTGAGAATGATAATTTTAGTAATATTTATGATATTTATTTAGCAAACAAATGAGAGGGGGAAAAAAGATGAAGAGAATTAATATTCTTAGTGAAGATACTTCTAATAAGATAGCAGCTGGTGAAGTCGTTGAAAGACCTGCTTCAGTTGTAAAGGAATTGGTTGAAAATTCCATAGATGCTAATGCTCAAAACATAGTAATTGAAATTGAAGAAGGCGGAACAGCACTAATTAGAATTATTGATGATGGAGACGGTATTTATAAAGATGATATTGCAAAGGCGTTCCTTCCTCATGCAACAAGTAAGATTAAAGAATCTGAAGATATTTTTAATATAAACACTTTAGGATTTAGAGGTGAAGCTCTTCCATCTATAGCTTCTGTAGCTAAAGTAAATTTAAAATCAAAGGAAAAAGATCAAGATCTAGGTTATGAAGTAACTATAGAAGGAAATAATTTTACAGAAGTAACTGAATGTGGGGTTAATAAAGGAACTATTCTAGAAGTTCGTGATTTATTTTTTAATGTTCCAGCTAGAAAGAAATTTTTAAAATCTGTTTCAAAAGAAGCTTCTGTAATTAACGATATAATTACAAGATTAGCATTGGCTAATCCTAAGATAAGCTTCAAATTATATAATAATCAAAAAAAGGTTCTTCACACCTTTGGTAATGGAGAGCTTAAAGATGTTATAAGAACTATCTATGGTAAAGCTATAACCGATAACATAATTTATTTCAGTGAAACCTCTGACCTTATTACTGTTTACGGCTATATCGGTAAGGAAGAAATAGCAAGAGGTTCAAGAAACAATCAAAGTATCTTCGTAAATAAAAGATATATCAAAAATAAAGCTTTGACTGTAGCTGTAGAACAAGCGTTTAAATCTTTTTCTACAGTAAATAAATTTCCTTTTTTCATATTATATATAGAGGTTTATCCAGAATACGTTGATGTTAATATTCATCCAACTAAAGCAGAAGTCAAATTCAATGATGAAAGAATGCTATTTAAAAAGATCTTTGGTGCAGTCCATACTTCTTTAAAAAATGAAGTCTTTGAAACTTTTGCAATTAAAGAAGAAAATGACAATACATATACACCTCCAACTTTTGAAGAAATAACTTTTAAAATAAAAGAAGAAGAAGAAAAAGTAAAATTGCTTAATTCGTCTGTCAAGACCATGATTGAAGAAGGAAAAGACCTTAAAGTCAACAATAATGATCACAACATAGTTACATATAGTAGTAATATACAGCCTGAAATAAATCATATTGATGATATACAAAAAATAGATGTCACCATTCCAGTAGATTTGAAATCTAATTCAATAGAAGAAGTTACAGTGCTTAAGGAGCACATCGAGAATCCTTATAATGTTGAAAATAACAATGAACCTTTTCAAGAATATGAAAGTGAAACAGTTGAAACTCA
Organism: Clostridium sp. YIM B02555; assembly: GCF_022320955.1. Lineage (NCBI taxonomy): Bacteria > Bacillati > Bacillota > Clostridia > Eubacteriales > Clostridiaceae > Clostridium > Clostridium sp. YIM B02555. The sequence goes on from NZ_JAKJJY010000027.1 coordinate 49,003, forward strand.
AAATATAAAACCGGAACCTATCGCTAAGTTTCCGGCACTCTCAATTATTGGCCAATATAATAAAACATATATTCTAGGAGAATATGACGGCACTTTATATATGATAGACCAACATGCTGCTCATGAGAAAATATTATTTGAAAAATATTTAAAAGAAATTGAAATGGGAACAATAATAATTCAACCACTTATGGTGCCAAGCATTATTGATTTAAGCATTGATGATTACTCTTATTATGAAGAAAATAAAGAGGTATTTAAAGCTGCTGGTTTCTTACTTGAAGAATTCGGAGGTAATTCATTGTCTTTAAAAGAAGTTCCTTATTTTCTTGGAAGACTTAATCCAAAAGATTTATTTTTAGATATTCTTGATAATTTGAAAAATTTAGGCAATGGTAAAACTATTGAAGTGAAACATAATGCAATAGCAACAAAAGCCTGTAAGGCTGCAATAAAGGCAAATGATAAACTTGATATAAATGAAATGGTTAAATTAATTGAAGACTTAAGATACATCGATGATCCATTTCATTGCCCTCATGGCAGACCAGTAATTATTAAATTCACTAGCACTGATATAGACAAAAAATTTAGAAGAATAGTATAACAATACAATAGTGGAAGGATACATTAATGAAACAAAAGTTATTAGTAATAGGCGGACCAACAGCAGTAGGAAAAACAGAGCTTTCCATAAAATTAGCCCAAAAATTAAATGGAGAAATAATTTCAGCAGATTCCATGCAAATATATAAGTACATGGATATAGGCTCAGCAAAAGTTACTATAGAAGAAATGGATGGTATTAAACATCATCTAATTGATGTAATTGAGCCTGATACTCCATTCTCTGTAGCAGATTTTAAAGAATACGGAGAAGCTGCATTAAATAGTATTATTCTTAATCATAAGTTCCCAATAATATCTGGTGGAACTGGTTTATATATTAACTCCTTAACCTGTAATATGACGTTTACTGAAGCAGAAAAAGATGATGATTATAGAAAATACTTAGAATATTTAGCAATTGAAAAAGGAAATGAATATATCCATGAAATGTTGAAAGATATTGACCCTATAAGTTATAAAGAAATACATGCTAATAACAGAAAACGTGTTATTAGAGCTTTAGAGGTATATAAACTTACAAATAAGCCATTTAGTTCATATAATGCTGGAAGTGATTTTTATAATAGTGATTATGACGTATTTTATTACGTTTTGACAATGGATAGACAAAGATTGTATGAAAGAATAAATAAACGAGTTGATATAATGATGGAAAAGGGACTTCTAGAGGAATGCATAAGACTAAAAGAGATGGGGTATACTTCAGATATTCAGGCAATGCAAGGAATAGGATATAAGGAGTTATTGTATCATTTGGAGGGAAATCTTTCTTTATCTGAAGCTGTTGATATGATAAAACAAGGTTCAAGAAATTATGCAAAACGTCAATTGACATGGTTTAGACGTGATAAAAGATGTATTTTTTTAGATAAAGATGTATTGAGTGATGATAAAATTATAGAAAAAGTATATAATGACATAATAAATAATTAAGTGTTATAATATTAGTAGAGGATTTATTACTTACTGGAGGTGTTATATTTTGGTTAATAAGCAACAAAATAATCTACAAGACATTTTCTTAAACAATGCAAGAAAAAACAAAATAACTTTAGTTATCCATTTACTTAATGGATTTCAGTTAAAGGGTGTTGTAAAAGGGTTTGATAATTTTACCGTTATTTTAGATTGTGATAATAAGCAAATGCTTATATATAAACATTCAATATCAACTATAACGCCAGCTAAACCAATTTTATTTACAGATAGTGAATATGTGGGGAATTAATAAATAGGCAAATTTTTGCCTATTTATTTTTGGGTATAAATTCATATTCATAGTAACATTCGTGATTACAAGAATATGTTAAAATAAATCAATAAACTTTGGAGGATATACTTAGATATGTTAAGAAAAACAGAAGAATTTTTAATTAATAATTATAAAATAAGTGAAAGGACTTTTGAAATATATAGACAGGCTTTAGCTGATACTGAAGCTCAATTTGAAGAGTATGATGATATTAGAGAATTCAACCAACTTAAGGTTTTAAATGCTTTTCAAGCTGAAAAAATAAGTGATTCTCATTTCACAAATACTACTGGATATGGACTTGATGATATAGGTAGAGATGCCTTAGATAAAGTATATGCTAATATTTTTAATACAGAGGCTGGTCTAGTTAGACCTCACTTTGTTAGCGGAACTCATGCAATAGGATGTGCAATTGCAGGTAATGTAATGCCTGGAGATAAAATATTATGCGTATCAGGTTTGCCATACGACACTTTACTTGGAGTACTTGGATTATCTGAGAAAAAAAATGCAGGCTCTTTAGATCAATATGGAATTAAAACAGACGTTGTAGATTTAGATAAAGAAGGTAAATTCCAATTTGATATAATTAAAGAAAAATTAAGAACTGATAGTAAAATCAAACTTATTCATATTCAAAGAAGCACTGGTTATGCTTCAAGAAAGTCATTTTTAGTTTGTGAGATAGCTGAAGTTATTAAACATATAAAAGAAGTTAGGGATGACGTTATAATCTTTGTAGATAATTGTTATGGAGAATTTATTGAAATAACAGAACCAACAGAATTTGGTGCAGATATTATGGCTGGATCACTAATGAAAAACATAGGTGGAGGTATTGCACCAGGTGGTGGTTATATTGTTGGTAAGAAAGCTTATGTTGATGCTGCTGCTAACAGAATGACTGTTCCAGGAGTAGGAGGAGAGTACGGTGCTACTTACGGTTTAATGAGAAGTTTTTACCAAGGATTATTTTCTGCCCCTCATGTGGCTATTGAAGCTGTGAAAACTGCTATCTTTTGTGCTAGAGTAATGGAAATAGCAGGATTTAAAGTATTCCCAGCATCATCTGATAAGAGAACAGACATAATTCAAGCTATAGAATTTGGAAATCCACAAAAATTAATCAATTTCTGTAGTGGAATCCAAGCAGGTTCTCCAATAGATGCTTTTGCTGTATGTGAGCCATGGGTAATGCCTGGGTATGATAGTGAGATAGTTATGGCAGCTGGAGCTTTCATCTCTGGATCAACCATTGAATTATCAGCCGATGGGCCTGTAAGAGAACCATACATAGCATATATACAAGGCGGATTAAATTTTGATCATGGTAAAATTGGTGTATTAATTGGTCTAAGCAGAGTTTTAGAAGTTAAATAAAATAATAATAAGTGATTAATTATGAATAATTTTTATTGTAGGTATTAATTTTGTAATTTGAAATTAAAATATTCACTAAATAATTAATTTATTTAAACAAATATATTATAAAAAAGATTGTATAAATTTACTGTAATTTATACAATCCTTTTAACTTATAAAATTCAAACTTTACTAAAATCAATATGTTTTATGCAAAAGATCTAAAAATACCAACGAGCTTTCCTAAAATTTTGCAGTCATCCACTATAATTGGATCCATATTATCATTTTCAGGTTGCAATCTTATATGATCTTTTTCTTTAAAGAATCTTTTAATTGTAGCACTATCATCAATTAAAGCTACAACAATATCTCCGCTTTTAGCACTTTGAGAACTTTCGATTATTGCTAAATCTTTATCTCTAATACCCACATTTATCATACTTTCACCAGATACGTGGAGTATAAACAAATCATTATCATGCTTAATATAATCTAAAGGAATCGGAAATGTATCTTCAATATTTTCAGTTGCAAGTATTGGAAGTCCAGCTGTTATTTTACCTATAATAGGAACATTAATCATTTCTTTTTTAGGCATAGAAAGTTCCGCGATTTCTAAAGCTCTAGGTTTAGATGGATCTCTTTTTATCATACCCTTTTTTTCTAATCTCTTTAAATGACCATGAACAGTTGAAGTTGATCTTAAGGATACAGCTTCACAAATTTCTCTTACTGAAGGAGGATATCCTTTACTTTCTGTATAAGATTTTAAAAAGTCATATATTTCTGATTGCTTATCTTTTTCGTCTGACATTACAAACACCTCACTATTCTTAAAATTATTATATCATATACAATTTAATATAGCAAACTAACGTTCTTTATCAATTAATAATTAGCATTTATCTTAATATTATTGCCCAAAATATAAATAATACTACCACAATTATCAATTATTATATAATATTAGAATAAAGATGGAGTTAAATTTAATAAGCTAATATATATAACTTGTATTTTTAAAGTTTTATTTGCTTTGATTAACTTTTTTTGATATAATTTTAAAGTTAAATTAGTGAAAGAGGTGTTCAAAATGACATTTAAATATACTGACGATGATTATTGCGATATTTATGAAAACAAACTTTGTGACAATTGTGGTAAATGCTTAGAAATTAATGGTATAGATACAAAAGCAATTAAAATTGAAGATATAGCTAAAACTCAAGAAGAAAATGAACTATTAGAGGAAGAGTTTTTAAATGACTTGAAGTCTAATCTAAATGATGAAGATCTAAATGAAATAGAAAAAGACAATTTAAGCTTACAAGATATATATAAAAGATTTGTAAATAACAAAACTGATTTTGACAACATCCCTGAATCCTCTGATTCTGATGATGTAGAATATGAAGATGCTTTTGAGCATATTGAATATTTAGATGAAGTTGCATCACTAGATGATTTAACTTTAGAAGAGATGACAGAAGAAATTTATCCTGGAGTTAGAAGAGTAAAAAAAGCTTAATAATTGTTGGTGCATATATTTTATCTATTTTCACATAATAAAACTGAAATATGTTTTAAAGTGAAAGGATGATATACTATGAAGCGAAAATCTACTACAGCATTAATTTTAGCAGCATTTGTTGTAGCCTCACTTTCTTTAACTGGATGTGGTAATACAGCTAGAAACAGAAATAGAAACAATAACAATTCAAATAACGTTCAAGATGGTATTAATAACACAAGATCTTATAGCCAAAATGCAGCTGATGCTACTCGAAATTCTGCTGATACTGCCAGAAACGCAACTGATAACGCTGTAAATGCTGCAAATTATACAGCTCAAAATTTTAAAAATGATATTTCTAATGCAGGATATACAGTAACTGACTGGGCTAACAACACAAAGAATTATTTTAAAGGCAAAGAAACCAACTATAAATTAGGTGGAGATGCCGTCAGACTTTACGAATACAATTCAGCCTCAGATTTAGAAGGAGATATAAACAGAATAGCTCCAAATGGAATGACCATCAATGGTACTGATGCTAAGTTTGCGAATAGCCCTTACTATTATAGAAAAGGGAATACGCTTATAATGTACGAAGGAAAAGAGCCAGCATATGTTGATGAATTCAATAGGGTTTACGGAAATCCCTTAAGACCTTAAATTATATATTTTTATTTTACAAAAGGTTATTAGTTATTGCAGACTAATAACCTTTAATTATTATTTAATAAAAGCAGAGTAGAGTGCGATATTTTTAAAATAAATCTATTATAATTTTGACAACGGATTTGATTTTACTGCATCTCTTAAAGAATCATCATCTACATGTGTGTAAATTTGGGTAGTTGAAATATTCTCGTGACCTAATATACTTTGTAAACTTCTTATATCAACATTGCCGTATTTATACATAAGAGTAGCAGCAGTGTGCCTTAATTTATGAGGCGTATATTTATCATCTGTTAGCCCTGCATTTGTTATATGTTTTTTTATCATTATTTCAACAGTTCTTTGATTAATTGGTGTATTCCTTGATGAAAGGAATAAATATTTTTTATCTTCTGGTAATGCTTTTGAATCATCTCTAACTTTCAAGTAATTATCCAGAGCTTTTAAGCAGGCATCATTCAAATAAACAGTTCTTTCTTTGTCGCCTTTACCAATAATGCTTAATGTATCACCTTTAAACTTTGTTAGTTGTATGCTGCATAATTCGGATAATCTCATACCACAATTCAAAAATAATGTAAGAATGCAGTAATCACGTTGATAGTTCTTATTCTTTTTATCAAGAGACTCCAACAAATGTAAGCTTTGATTTAATGTTAAATAAATTGGATGTCTTTTATTAACTTTGGGAGATTCAAGCTCTAAAGTTGGATTTTCTGTTATTATTTTTGCTTTTCCTTGAAGAAATTTAAAATAAGATTTTAAAGTAGCAACTTTTCTAGCTCTAGCATAAGCGCTGTTTTGTCTATATTTTTCTGTAAAAGACATGAAGGCATAAAGATCTCTTAATCTAATAGATTTTATAAATTCATCATTAATGGAAGTTATATCAATATCATCAAATTCTATTCCTTCGCTTGTTAAACCTCTATATTTTAGCATAAATCTAAAAAATATTATTAAATCCTTTCTATATGCATTAATAGTGTTTTCAGATTTATTTTTTATCGTTTCCAAGTAAGTTAAAAAATCAACTGCCGAAACCGGTAATTTATTGTTTGCAAATATATCAAAATCATAACTCATATTTTTATCTCCATTGTAATTATATTAAGCATTTCTAAATACTTAATATAATTATACCAGTAAATCTATTTTTAATCAATTAATTTCGGGAAATATGCATTTCCCGAAATTAATTTAAGCATTTTTTATTAATATTTTTATTAATTTCAGTTTATTGTATTGTTATTATATAGATTTTATTTGTATCTAAACATTAATTGCTGTATTTTTCTTTATACTTATAATTTTAACTAATTAGTTGGTCGAATAATTAATTTATAAAAAAGCAAATCACTTTTCTTAACTTATATAAATCTAGTTTTAAAACCTAAACTTAAATATTTTTTCTAGTGTTACAATTAAACATCAGTAGATTTTGACTTCGATTCTGACAAAATTCTAAATTCGAACATAATTAAAAATTATAAAAGTCACTTTTAAATAAAACTTAAATCCAATTTAAGCAAACTCAAGTTTCAGTTCAAATTTTATTGTGTTATAATAAAATTGCATTTCATTAAAGAAAATAATATTTTTATAAAGCCAAGGAGGAAATTCACAATTATGGCACAAGGAAAAACTAACGCTATGAGAATTTTAGATAGCAATGCTATTACATATTCAACTTACAATTATGAAAACAAGGACGGTAAAATTGACGGAATTGCCGTTGCACATAAAATAGGAAAAGATGTTGAATCCGTATTTAAAACATTAGTTACACAAGGTCATTCAAAAGAATATTATGTGTTTGTAGTACCTGTAGCTGAAGAATTGGATTTAAAGAAAGCAAGTAAAGCTGCTAATGAAAAAAATGTTGAAATGATACATGTTAAAGATATAAATAAAATTACAGGTTATATCAGGGGTGGTTGCTCTCCTCTTGGTATGAAAAAAGTTTTTAAAACCTTTGTTCATGACAGTGCTTTGAGTTTTAATACAATTGTTTTCAGCGGCGGTAAAATTGGTTTTCAAATAGAAATGAATCCAAACGATTTATCCAAAGTTATCGGATGTTCATTTGTTGATATTATCAAGTCCAACTAAAAAGACATCTTAAAATTTATATATAACTACTCTACTTCTTTTACTTATTCATGTCAGAAACTTATTTAATTAATTATTTATTTTTATAAAGCAAATAATCTGTGATTATACAAATACATTTAGTATGATTTAAATCACAGATTATTTTTATTTATCAAGTATCTCTATTAATCTTATGCGTTAAAATTATTTCACAACTTCTCCAACTAATGAGAAAGAATTTGCTTTTACTATTTTAACTTGAACTAATTCTCCTATTAGCTCTTTCCCACCTTCAAAGTTTACTAGCTTTCCATTTCTAGTTCTTCCTGTTAATTTCGAATCGTCATTTTTGCTAGTACCTTCTACTAAAACTTCATAGACTTTCCCTTCGGCTTTTTTATTTCCTTTAGCAATACCGTTATTTACTACTTCTACTAATCTATTAAATCTTTCATGTTTTACATCATCAGAAATTTGGTTTTCCATTTTATCTGCTGGTGTATGATTTCTTCTTGAATAAATAAAAGTAAACGCAGCATCATACTCAATTTCCCTAGCCAGCTCTAAAGTTTCATTAAAGTCTTCCTCAGTTTCTCCAGGGAAGCCAACTATAATATCAGTAGAGAATGTTGCATCCGGAATCTCTTCTCTTATTTTTTTAGCTAATTCCATGTAGTGATCTTTAGTATAATGTCTATTCATTTCTTTAAGTATTCTATCCGAACCACTTTGTACTGGCAAATGAATTTGTTCACAAACCTTATCACAATCTCTTATAGCATATATAACATCTTCTGTTAAATCCTTAGGATGAGATGTCATAAATCTGATTCTTTCTAAACCTTCAATTTCATTTACTCTTCTCAAAAGTTCAGCAAAAGATATTTTATCTTCAAGTTCTTTTCCATATGAATTTACATTTTGCCCAAGAAGCGTTACTTCTTTGTATCCACTTGCAACCATATCTCTTATTTCTTTTTCTATGTCTTCAGGCTTTCTACTTCTTTCTCTACCTCTAACATACGGAACTATACAGTATGTACAAAAATTATTACATCCATACATTATAGTTACAAATCCTTTTATGTCACTTTTCCTATCTATTGGAACTCCTTCAACAATTTCTGTTTCTTTATTGACGATTTCTTTAATTTGTACGCCTTCAGTCCTTACCCTATTTAAGTATTCTGGGAATTTGTATGAATTATGTGTACCAAAAATTATGTTAACATGTGGGTATTTCTTAAGAATCTCATCAGCCATTCCTTTTTGTTGCATCATACATCCACATATTCCAATGATCAAATCAGGATTTTTTTCTTTTTGATTTTTTAATGCTCCAAGATTGCCATAGACTTTGTTTTCTGCATTTTCTCTAACACAACAAGTATTAAAAATAATGATCGAAGCCTCATCTCTAACTTCAGTACTTTCATAACCCATTCTTTTAAGCATTCCTGAAAGTTTTTCTGAATCTTCTTCATTCATTTGACATCCATACGTTTGAATAAAGAAGTATTTTTTTTCATTAGTAATTTTTTGTTCTTCTAATTGTTCTATATTAAAATTCATTAGTATTCCTCCGTTTTAAAACAAGTTCCATAGTATTATAACAAATTATCTATATAATTGAAAGACCAAGATGAAACTCAAAAAAATAAAGAAGTCATATTACAATACAACTTCTTATTTTTATTAATTAATATGCTTGTACCAACTAACAAAGGATTGGTATTCTTTAAATCCAACTTTGGTATATAAAGCTATAGCTTTTAAATTATCCTTATCCACTCTAATATATACATCATTTATTGAATTTTGTTTACAAATATTAATTAGATATCTTAATAGCACCTCACCATAACCATGTCTTCTGTGTTCTTTTAAAATCCCAAGATTCACTATTGTATATAATCCTTTGTTATATATCACTTGTCCATAACCTACAACTTGTCCTTGATTATTATAAATAAAAACTCCAAAGTTGTTAATGTAGTACTCTTCAGCTTCTTCCCTTCTAACATCCTCTATGGTCAATGGTATTCTATTTTTGTCATTAAATACAGAATTTTGAACTTCACATCTTAATTCTTCATCTTGGCCCTCTTTAAAATGCCTAAATTTAATACAATCTTTAATAACATTAATAAAATTAGTTGTTTTAATTTTCATCAAAATATTTTTGGAATTAACATTAAAATTTAATTTTTTCATAATATTCGAATTCCTCGAACTTGCTATCATATCGTATCGAAATGTAGTTCTCTTAAAAAAAGATAACATTCTTGTATTTATCATATCCATATATTCTTCTTTCAAGTATATAGCATATATATTACTTAAGCCACTTTGAGAAGGATATTCATACCATATGTATCCAATATATTCTTTATTGACCTTAAATAGCTTTATTTGCTTTCTTATTAGATATTTTATTAAAAAATGTTCTTCATCATATATTTCAAAAAAACTTTTATTGCAAGTATAAGCATCTTCATTTTTATTATATAATTTCCTAAAATGCTCCATATTAAATAATGACAATTTTTCTAGTAAGACCATATTATTTCCTCGTTTCCCATTTTATAAATAAATTATAATTCTAATAAATTACCTAGTCAACAAGTAATAAAATGCAATCCTGTTAATAAATTTATAAGAACAACTTCCTCCATACAATATATACATATAATTATATGAAGGAAGCTAAATCTATATTCATGATAAAATAACTAAATTTTTATAAAAGATACGTTAACACCATCTACTATTAGATTCTTTATCTTTTTCTATCTTTCCTTCAAAGCCTTTGACCGTATAGTGTTCTGTCAAAACATTTGGTTCATATGAAATATAACCACCTTGATAAGGGATATAATTATCATTCATGTTTTTTTCTTCATCATTATATTGTTTACTCATAATATACCAACTCCTTCATCAATAAAAGTAGCGTGTATTACAATTATAATTATTTTGATGTTGAACACCATTGATTATTAGTAGCAGTCTTTTCTTTTTTTTGAGTAGAATCCTCTTTGTCATAAGTTAACGGAACCGAAGACCACTCATTATTACCAGCATCTTTTTTATCAGAACTTGTACGACCACCTTTTACATTTGATTGTAGATCAGTTGCATTGGGACTTACACTTGTGAAACTCGCAAAATTATTTGATTGATTTTTAATTTCATTTTTCATAATAACCACTTCCTTTCTACGAAAATATATTGTGTAGTTTAGCTTGTTTCTATCCGTATTTTATTTATCCTCAATTATCATTTTTATCATAATCTATATGTTCCAATACTTCTAAAAACATATTATACATTTCAACCTTCTTATCTTCACTAGAAAGGTATTTAGTACCAAAACTTAAAATTGTAATAAAGTATAAAGGAAATAATAAAGGACTAATTTCATTTATAAAATGATCCATGTAATAAATAATTCCGCTAGACGCTAATCCTGCTAAAAATGATGCAGTAATTCCACATCCACCACAATTATAAGAACCTAGTTTACTTTTTACAAAAATTTTTTCCATCGTAATATTAATATTTTTTTCATTTTTATACCACTTTATAATTTTGTTATATATAATAAATTTAGTTTTAGCTTTATCATTGGTTAACTTTAATATTCGTTTATAACTATCTTTGTATTTAAGGATGATTTCTTCAGTATAAATCTTATACACGTTTGTATTTTGAGTTTCTTTATTAAATTTTCTTCTAGCAAAACCTTCGCTTATTTTGCAAACACTATTATTTAACACAAAAAGCTTTCCTTCCAAAATTAATATTCCTATGACTTATATATATGTTTCAATTATCAAAGTTCGATTATCAATTATCAGCTAATCACCAAATTATTTCTGAATTTCTTTAAAAAATCAAAAACAGGAGGTTTTAATAAAAACACTCCTGAACTCGTATTATGTATTTTTTTATTTTTTCTTTGTAGAGTCTTTATTGGTCGAAACAGTTTCATCTGATCTTAACCATGAATTTAATATAGCCTCAGCAGCCTTGGATGCTTGTTCCTCTGTAATTGTAATCTTTTTATTGCCGCTTTCCTTACTCATAAAAACTCCTCCCTAATGGTTAGATTTCACAAAAAATAAAATTAATTGTGCATATTTTCTATCAATCTAATAACATAGCTTAAAGTATAAAAATCTCTATCAATTTCATATTTTATATAATGAAATCCTTCAATTAAGGTTTTTTCATCAAATATTTCACTTAATCTAAGCAAAGTTAATTTATTAATATTTCCATCCTTTGTATCAAATACCCTGGATTTTTTAATATATTGATTATCCATTAAGCCAGTTACTATATTCTCTAAATCCTCACTTATTTCTAATTCAGGAACTTCATCAAATATTCTTATACCTTTAGTGTTCTCATTTAAATTTTTTGCTTTTGTTGTGTCACAACCTAAAAATATAGTATTTTTAAATTTTGCATCACTAAAATCAACACCATCTAGGTTAACTTCTTCAAATATTGTATCTTCAAATTTAGCTTCTTTAAACTTACAACCTTTTAAATTTGATCCAACAAATTCAGCTCCTTTAAAACTACATCTAAAAAAATTACATTTTTTAAAGTGAGCCCCTCTTAAATTTGCATAATCAAAATTTGAACATGAAAAATTACAATTATAACACTTACTTCTTCTAAGATTTTTATAAATAAAATTTTTATTAGTCTTTTCTGCATTATCATAATAAAAATTTTCTGGTGCACTTCTGTTTATAGACATTATTAATATCCTTTCCTTATTGTCATAACAATTATCGTTATAAATCAATTTATTTTATATTTGTCTTTATATTCTATCACAATTTAAAGAAATTATATACACTATAGGCTTATTATATCTGGATATGAAGAAAAATATTTATAAGATTAGTTACTCAAAAAATATTAATGAGTTATTTAACAATAAGTGGATTCAAGATGTATTTACACATTTTGAATCCACTTATTATTTGCAAACTAAATTTTATTGAAGTGGCTTTAATTCTCCGCCACCGCTTAATGTTATAGTCTTTCCACCTAACCAGCTGTTTGCACTGTTAGATGCATCATAATAAATTATATTTCCATTGTCTTTAATATTTGATAAATCTGTATCCTCATCAGACAAAACAGCTATATATGAAGTTCCTGTTACTGTCCAAGTTGATGTCTTATCTAATGCTACTGTAACAGATTTTGCTGTCTTATCAGTATTTATTGTACTTATTAATGTTGAGTTATTTTTTAAATTTAAAATAACAGTACTGATATTATCACAAGTTATTGCACCTTCAAGTGTTTGACTGTCAGCATTTAATGTAACATTTCCACCATTAGATCCTTGATTCCCCCATCTTGAGGTAGCTGCTGCATTTAATAATACTCCTGAACTATTCTTTAAGGTAGCTCCTTTTAAATTAATTTCAGAATCAGTATTTGTGATAAAGAATAATGCACCTTCTACTGATGTAAGAGTTCCACCTGTCATGTTAAAATAACTGGTTCCTACACCTGAATCACCTGACATACTTTGATAAAGCATAACTCCATTTTTCTTCTCACCAGAAATTGTACAATTATTTAATGTAATTGAGTTCTTTCCTTCAACTACTGCTGCTTCTGATCCTGTAGCAGTAAGATTAGAATCCTTTGCTGTAATGTTTCCAGTTGAATATATTGCTGGCGAATCAGTTCCTGTTGTTTTAACTGTTCCATCTGTTAAATGAACTGTACCTTCACCTCTGTCTGTAGCAAGTCCAGCACAATGTGTTCCTTGAGTGTTTACTTTTGTATTTTTAGCAATTATAGTTCCATTATAAGTTGCATCTAAACCTCTTGAAGAATTTTTAGTTGTATTAATAGTTACATTTGAAACATTTATTATAGATGCATCACCTGTTGCAAAAATTCCATTCGAACCTTCAGAATCTGTGTTTATTGCACTGTCGCTAATTGTTATATTACTAGCCCCTGCTGCAACTACTCCACTATTTACTCCATAAAAATTACATTCATCTTCAGAAGTTGTATCTCCTGATTTATTAATAGAAGCTCCTGAAATATTTATATTTCCTCCATTGGCAGCTAATACCCCATTTTGGTCTGCTGTAGTATCAGTGATTTTTTCATTTGCAGAAGTTTTTGTTTCCCCATTTGCTGAATATGTTGCTGTTAATGTAAGCTTACCAGTTTGATCTCCTCCAGTATAAGTAGTATTATTAGATTTTACAGTAATGCCTGATACATTTCCTGTACTATCATAATCTATACTTAATATTTCACCTATAGTTATATCTGCTAAAGTACCTGCTATAGCTTTACTACCTTTTGCTACCGAGATAATTCCTTCATTTTTAATTTCAATAGTCTTTTCTTCTCCATTTGTTTTAAATGTAGTTGTACTTGAATTCCCCATTCCTGGTGCTCCATCACCTTGTGGCATTTCTGGAGGCGTTCCACTATTATCTCCAGTCCCTTGACCATCTACTGATTGATCTCCAGCTGTTTTATCAAGTGGTGCTGAATTGTTGTTTTGAGTATTTGTTTCGCCTACTGGCTTCTCTGGGGGAGCAGAACTTTGTCCTTGTCCATTGGCTGTATTTGAATTTGTTGTAGTAATTTCTTCTCCTAAAGAGATAGTAATTTTACTTCCATCAATTCCTTTAACTTTTCCAAGTAATGTAGTATTTTTACTTTGTTCTGCTGTTACAGTTGTTGAAGTCACCTCAGCGCTAGCTGTCTTATTTGCACATCCAACAAAAGTACTTCCTATTATAAAACTTGCAACTAAAACTGCTATAATCTTGTTATATTTTTTTCTTATCATATTAATTCCTTCTTTCAAAAATAGTTTTATTATCATTGATAACTTTTAATATCAATGCTTTTATTTCTAATTATTTATTGTTTTGTTCTTGTTTATGTCTGTATTGTAAAACATTAACCTTAAATTAGTCTTAAAGAATTATTTCAGGTTAATTTAAGGAAACTATGCTAAAATTAAATTGCATATATAAGGAACGATAATTTGACTTACAGATATTTTTATCCTTTGTGTGATTTAAGATTTTATTTTTTACATTAACATTAAAACTAATTATAAAATCTCAAATGCATATTTATTTAAGAAATGAGGTAAAACCATATGAGAATACTTATAGTTGATGATGAAATCAGATTAGCTGAAGCCTTAGGCCAAATAATGATTCAAAATAAATATATTGCTGATATAGTTAATGATGGTGAATCTGGATATGATTATGCAATGAGTGGTATATATGATGTTATTATATTAGATGTAATGTTGCCTAAAATGAATGGCTTTGAAATAGTTCGTAAAATGCGAGAAAATAATGAAAAGACACCTGTAATATTATTAACTGCAAAAGATGAAATTGCAGATAAGGTAACCGGCCTCGATTGTGGAGCTGATGATTATTTGACAAAACCTTTTTCGCCCGAAGAATTACTTGCAAGAGTTAGAGCATTATCAAGAAGGCAAGGCGAAATAGTTTCTAATGAACTTAAATTTGGAGATTTAGTTTTAAATCAATCTGCAAATACACTTTTATGTAATAGTAAATCAATACACTTAGGTTTAAAGGAATTTGAAATCTTAAGATTATTAATGTCTAATCCAACCAGTATTATTACAAAAGAAGATTTGATATTAAAGGTTTGGGGTTCTGATTCTAATGCTGAAGATAATAATGTTGAAGTATATATTTCATTTTTAAGGAAGAAGTTTTTCTTTTTAGGTTCAACTGTAACAATAGAAACAGTTAGAAAAATAGGATATCATTTAGGAGAAAATAAAAAATGATTAATAAATTAAAAAAGATGTTTGTCTTTATTAACATGATTTTGATAATTATTATTCTTATTTTTACTTTTGGAGCTGTGTACATTTCTACCAGCAATAGACTTGTACGAGAAAGTAATGATACTCTTCAAAAAACCATTGAACAGGAAAATGAAATATTAAAAAAACAAATTAACATCGGAGAACAAAATGTTGATTCTCTTCCACCACAACCACAAATTATTTCTTTTGCAGTTCAATTAGATACCAACAACAATATAACTAATGTATATTACAATAATATAGATAAATCCGATATTGTCACCCTAAATACATTAGTAAATTCTGCTTTAGCAAATGCAAATTTAAAAGGAATAATTCAAAATGAAAACTTCCGATTTCTAAAATATCCAAATGAAAAAGGAATGAAAATTGCCTTTACTGATAGAAATTTAGAAATAAACACCCTAAACTCTTTATTAAAAACATTTATTTTAGTTGGAATTGGAAGTTTAATTGCTTTTTTTATTGTTAGTTTATACTTAGCTAATTGGGCAGTTAAGCCAACAAAGAAATCTTGGGAACAACAAAGGCAATTTGTTGCAGATGCTTCTCATGAATTAAAGACTCCACTTACAGTTATATTAGCAAATGCTGATATTGTTTTATCACATAAAGAGGACACTATATATAATCAAGTTAAATGGATTAATTATATTAAAGCTGAAGGAGAAAGAATGACAACTTTGGTTAATGATCTTTTATTTTTAGCAAAATCTGATGCTAATAAAAATGATCTTGTTCTGTCTAAAGTAAATTTTAGTGATATCATATGGAACTGTGTTCTTCCCTTTGAATCAGTTGCTTTTGAAGAGGAAAAACTAATTGATAGCGAAATAACTCCAGACCTTTATATAAATGGAGACAATAATAGATTAAAACAATTAGTATGTATTCTTATTGATAATGCAATAAAATATTCAAAGGAAAGAGGTACTATAAAAGTAACCTTAACTAAAGTTCAAGATAAAGCAGTACTATCGATTAATAATGAAGGTGAACCTATTTCAAAAGAAAAAATCCCCTATATATTTGAACGCTTTTATCGAATAGATGAATCAAGAGCCAGAAAAAAAGATGGTTATGGTTTAGGACTGGCTATTGGAAAGACAATAGCGGATTCTCATAATGGTAAGATAGCTGTTAAAAGTTCTAAAGCTGAAGGTACTACTTTTAGTGTTGCTTTCACATTGGCAAAAAATACTTAGAACTAAAAATATTCTGAAGAATATCTATGGTAATATTCTTCAGAATATTTTGCATTTTGTATAAGTCTTAGTTCATTCTAATATTTATTATTTATTGTTATATCTTTGCCTCTAGAAACTCTTTTTGTCCTTAATTCATCTCTTTCTTTTTCAACATAAGATTTAACTTTCGACTGTGACATACTACCAGATTGTAAAATCAGTTTTTCTTTTTTATCTTTAGACACTCTAATCACCTCCCATCTAATTTATAGTATTAGTGTTATGGCGATAGTTATGTATACAAAGAAAATTATTAATTCATTTCACCAATAAACCAATTAATAAATTGAACTGCAGTTCTTGGTGATCGAGCATTATACCATCTTACCCATTTTAATGCTTCTTTATGCAAATATTCTTTATCAACCTCTAACCCTCTAGCTTTAGCTATATTATCAACTATTGTTAAATATTCTTTTTGATCTGGAGAATAAAATGATACTGTCATACCAAATCTATCAGCTAAAGATAACTTCTCTTCTATTGCATCATTTGCATGAATCTCATCACCGGATCTTTCACTAAAAGTTTCTTTAACTAAATGTTTTCTATTCGTTGTTGCATAGATTAATATGTTATTTGATCTATTTTCTACTCCACCTTCTAATATAGTTTTTAACGCTGAATAACTTGCTTCCCCTTCCTCAAAAACTAAATCATCAACAAAAATTATAAATTTTAGTTTTTTATCCTTAAGAATTCTTATTATCCTAGTAAAGTCTACTAGTTTACTTTTATCAACTTCAATAAGTCGTAACCCTTCATTATAAAATTCATTTATAATAGCCTTAACAGTTGATGATTTTCCTGTTCCTCTTGAACCATATAATAGAATATTGTTGGCTGGATAACCTTTCAAAAATTGCTTAGTATTGCTTATAATCGTTTCTTTTTGATCTTCATATCCAACCAAATCTTGTAATCTCACTGGATCTGGAGTTTTTATTCCCCTAAGATACTTTCTATCATTTTCATGTTCCCAAACAAAAGCCCTATATTCTCCAAATTCCCCTGTACCATATTGATTATAAAAACTTATAATCTCATCTAAATATTGTGCCCAATTATTATTAGAAACAATACGCTTTTTTAACTTATTTATAGCTTTTTCTGATTCAGCTTCATCATCTTCAAGTTTTAAATCAATAAGTGATTGAATTATATCTATTTGAAAAGTCTTAGCTTTGCTTTTCGATATAATTGCTTCTTTAATATTAGATGATTTGATATTAGCTATATTTTCTAAAGCTTCAAGCTCAAATTTCACTTGATTTAATATGCTGATATTATTTAAATTATTATTATCAATAATCCTTGTGAAAGGATTACTATCTAAAAACAATATATCTATTATAAATTTTTTAAAGCAAGTATTGCTTGTCACATCTAATAAAGAATAGATAAAATCATTATATAGATCTATAGCTTTCTCAGCAGATATTTTATCTTTTTCTATATACTTTAATAATGCTTTATATTTCCTTATCACATTATTTTCTTTAATGTTTGTAAATATACATAACGAATTTATCATTATCCTTGTTTTGCTTATTTGCTCAAATTCCAGATTCATATAAACGCCCCCATTTATTAGTATTAAATAATATTTTACTACTATTTCTAAAACAATACCATTATTTTTATATATAAATTCTTATTTAATACTATCTTTAAAGTTAATACCAAAATAGGAACTCAGAGTTGACATATATTTTATTAATGTTATAATAAACATGCACTTTTTGTGCGGGTGGGTGAGGGAGATTTGAAAGTTGGTTGAAAGGATGGAAAAATTATTTAAACTAAAAAAACACAAAGTTACAATTAAAAGCGAAATTTTAGCAGGACTAACTTCTTTTGTTGCATCAATGTACATAATTATTGTAAATGCAAATATATTAAGCGATGGAGGTATTTCTGTTAAACCACTAATTATAGCTACAGCACTCTCCTCAGCTGTAAGCTGTCTACTAGTTGCATTTGTAAGCAACACCCCACTGATAATTATGCCAGGTATGGGAGTGAATGCATTATTTACTTATACTTTAATTCGTACTCTTGGTCTAGATTATCATCAAGCATTAGCTTCAGTTTTTATCTCAGGAATAATATTTGTGATAATAGCAATTACGCCATTATCAAAGCATCTTATGAAAGCTATTCCATATAATTTAAAGCAAGCTATTACTGTTGGTATAGGATTATTTATAACCTTTATTGGTTTACAAAAATCAAAAATCATCGTATCAGATGCTTCCACCATGTTAAAACTTGGTGATATTACCAGTCCAGAAGTTATAGCTTTTATGCTTATTATGGTTATTACTTTAATACTATTTTTAAAAAATGTGCCTGGAGGTTTCTTGATTTCAATAACTTTAGGTACATTACTTTGTATGTGTTTAGGTATAATTAACTTAAACAATGTTCATTATACAATGCCTAATTTCAATGAATATAATGATATATTCTTCAAATTAGATTTTAGTGGATTAAGCACAGTTAAATTCTGGATAGGAACCTTTTCATTAACATTAGTATTGGTTTTTGAAAATATCGGCATACTTCATAGTCAAGTTTCAGATTTACTTAAAGCTCCTGATAAAACTAATAAAGCATTAATGTGTACTTCATTTTCTACTATAATATGCGCACTTAGCGGTACAAGCCCTGCTGTATCGACTGTTGAAGGTACTGCTGGTATTACAGCTGGTGGAAAAACAGGATTTGTTAGTATGTTTACAGGTTTGCTATTTTTATTATCAATATTCTTTATACCATTTATTTCTCTAATACCTGATGTAGCATTAGCACCAATTCTTATAATAATCGGATGTCTAATGAGCCAGAATTTAAAGAATATAGATTTTAATGATTTAAGTGAATTATTTCCAAGCTTTGTAACTATTATATTAATGCCATTAACATATAGTATCGTAGATGGAATAGCTTTAGGTTTTATCCTATATCCATTGTGTAAGCTATGCCATAAAAAAGGCAAAGAAGTATCTAAAATCATGTATAGTACTTCATTTATTTTCTTGCTATATTTCGCAGCAAATTCTTTTATTAAGTAATACATTCAAAATTTGAATAATAATAGAACAAAAAAAGTAGGTCATAATTATTAAATAATATATGTCCTACTTTTTTAACTATGCTTCAGAAAAAAGTTCTTCTCCTAACAATGCAAAACTTTGAAGTAATAAATAACATTTGATATCAAACTTATCCTTAGATTTAATTAATTCTACAGCTTCGTCTTTAGATACTAATAGAGTTTCAATACATTCATCATCTTCAAGATGTTCATCACTAACTTCGCCTTCACATATACAATATGTAAAAGCCAACGATTCATCTGTCATTCCTGCTGATACATAAACCTGTTCAATACTTTTATTTTTAATAATATCTACTACCTTAAGACCCGTTTCCTCCATTAATTCTCTACCAATAGTACTTTTAGCATCTTCACCTGGATCAATAAGGCCTGCTGGCAATTCATATACAAAACTGTTTAATGGTATTCTAAATTGTTTTATAATAACTATCTTTTTTAGTTCTTTATGATAAGCTGCTATTATTACTCCATCAGGTGAATCTTTTTTATTTTCAAAAAATTTCTGCTGGATAGTTTCATTATCTTTCCTAGATGCTATTGTCCATGTTCTCATATTACCAACTTTATTTTCGTATTCCGCTTCATATAATTTTAAATATCTCGTTTCAATCAAAGGTTTAACTTTTGTAATTTTATTTTGTTTCATAAATAAATTACCTCCTAATACACTAAATATAAATATTAAAAATACTACAAAATAGATATGCTATTTTGTAGTATTTTCGAATTTATATGCTTCTATTTTTTAAAGAAAAGTTTTCTTATAAATTACGAAGTATTATTTATACATCTTTTATACTTAAACTTATTCTCTTATTTTCTTCATCTACACCTAAGATTTTTGCTTTGATTTCTTGACCAATTTTTAATACTTCTGATGGATGTTCAATTCTATTATGTGATATTTTTGAAATATGAACTAAACCATCAACACCTGGTTCTAATTCAACAAAAGCACCAAAATCATTTAGTCTAACTACTTTTCCTAAAACAATTGATTCTTCAGGGTATTTTTCTTTAGCATTATCCCATGGCTTTGGCATAAGTTCTTTCATACTTAAAGATAACTTTTTAGTTTCTTTATCTAGATCTATTACTTTTACATCTATAATTTGCCCTACTTTTAATACATCCCCAGCATTTTTTATATGATTCCATGAAATTTGTGATAAATGTAATAATCCATCTATACCATTAATATTAACAAATGCGCCAAAGTTAGTAAATCTCTTAACTTCACCTTTAACTACATCTCCAATATTAATATTTTCTAATGCTTTTGTTTCTTCAGCATTCTTTGCTTCTTCTAATAATACTCTTCTTGATGCTACCACTTTCACTGGTTTACCTAAAGAAAAATCAATCAACTTAACTTCAAGATTCTTTCCAACGAATTCATCTTTATTTTGAATAAATCTTATATCAATTTGAGAAGCAGGTATAAAAATCCTTACCCCTTTATAATCTGAAACCAATCCTTTTTCTCTTGCTTCTTTAATATTCACTTCAAAAATTGTACCTTCAGTAAATAACTTTTCAAGTTCTTTATAAGCTTCTTCTCTTTCATATTCTAATCTTGATAAAACTACAAAACCATCGTTATTTTGTAATTTTATAACCTTTGCTTTTATTAAATCTCCAACATTAATAGAATCTGCTAAAGATTTTGAATCACCCTTTGTAGTTAATTCATTATATGGAATGATTCCATCAATTCCATATCCATTCATTTCAATTACAATTCCATCATTATTTTTTGATATTACTTTTTCTTCAACTTCAGTTCCAATTATAACCTTAATATCGTTTTGGTTCATTAAGTCTAATTGATTTTCAGTGTTTACATTGTTTTCTGTATTCATAGTATCTAGTACCTCCCTAATTATCCAATCTGGTGTTGAAGCACCAGCTGTAACTCCTATTTTTTTTATATTTTTATTAATAAAATCCTTAGGTAACTCTTTAAAGTTTTCTATATGAATTGTATTAATACAGTTGTCTTTTGCAATTTGATATAACTTTGTAGTATTAGAACTATTTTTTCCACCAATAACTATCATAGCATCAGCTTCTTTTGATATTTGATTGGTGCTTTTCTGCCTAACTTCTGTTGCTGAACAAATTGTATTAAAAGCTAATAATTCTTTAACCCTACTTAAATTTGCTAATGTATTCTCCCAATTTTTCATTTTTTCTGTAGTTTGTGAAACTAGGCAAACTTTTTGGGGAATCTGTTCTTCAAAAGTTCCATCTTTAGTAATTATTGCTTTGTCATTACACCAACCATTGATCCCAATAACTTCTGGATGATTTTTATCTCCTAATATTACTATATGATAACCTTCTTTTGAATATTTCTTAACCTTCTTCTGAATATTAGTCACAAAAGGACATGTTGCATTTATAACTGTAAATTGTTTGTTCTCAAGATAATCCAAAATCATTTCAGAAACACCATGAGATCTAACCACAATTACATCTCCAACACTTAATTTATCTACCTCTTCAAATTCTATTGAATATATATTATTATTTTCTAAAAATTTAACTACATCATTATTATGTATTAATGGACCTAAAGTATATATTTTCTTATTATATTCTTTTTGGATTCTTAATGCTTCATCTACTGCTCTTTGTACTCCAAAACAAAAACCCGCATTTTTAGCTAAAAGAACATCACTCATGTTTATCTCCCTGTTACTTTCCTTTTTTTATATACTCGCTTATTGTTCGAACAACTCCATTTATATCTAAACTAGTTGTATCAATTTCAATAGCATCATCAGCTTTCCTTAATGGATCTGTAGCTCTATGAGTATCTTTATAATCTCTTTCTATTATGTCCTGTAATATCTGATCATATGAGCATTCTATATTTCTATTATTTAGTTCTTTAAATCTTCGATTAGCTCTTTCCTCTGGACTAGCTGTTAAAAAGAATTTAAAGTTTGCATCTTTAAGTACAACGGTACCAATATCTCTACCATCCATAATTACATTGAATTTATAAGACATGTCTCTCTGAAGTTTTACAAGCATTGTTCTTACTTCTGGAATGCTTGCATAATTTGATACTATGTTACTTATTTCAGGTGTAGTTATCTGATCTTGAACATTTTCACCATTTAAAATTAAATCATCATTTTCAAAATGCATTTCCATATCATTTACAATACTACAAATTTCATTAATTTGTTCAGGTGACAAATTGTTCTCTGCAGCTTTTAAAGCTACAGCTCTATACATAGCTCCTGTATTTATGTACATTAGGTTGTATTCTTTTCCTACTAATTTAGCTATAGTACTCTTTCCTGCACCAGCAGGACCATCTATTGCTACCGAAATTTTCAAAACTTTCTCCCCATTTCTGAATCTATAAATTTATGTCTTCCTTAAGATTATATAATTTTTTACCAACTGAAACAAGAAGATATTTAAAAATCGAAAATTCTATACTGATTTAAAAATTTAGCTTTCTGCTCTTTTTATATAAGATCCGCATTGTGGCATAGCCACTCTTTTTATATAAGTTCCGTTGTTGCAGCATAGCTGCTCTTTTTATAGGGGTATATTATTTCCAGCTATGTAACCAGTTGAGAAGGCAATTTGAACATTATAACCTCCAGTAAAAGCATCTACATCCATAACTTCTCCAGCAAAGGAAAGATTGTCAATTAATTTTGATTTCATTGTAGAAGGATCAATTTCTTTAATATCTACTCCACCAGCTGTTACAATTCCTTCTTCTAACGGACGTAATCCTTTAATATCAAAATCAAAATCCTTAATTACTCTACCTAAATTTTTTCTTTCTTCCTTAGTTATTTCATTAACTTTTTTATTTTCAGGAATATTTGCTCTTTCAATAACAATTGGGATTAATTTTTGAGGAAGTAATTCATCTAAAGAATTCTTAAAGTCCTTATTTAAATATTTACCAAAATCTTTTTGAATCCTTTTATCAAGTTCTCCTAAATTTAAAGCAGGCTTTAAATCAATATGCAATCTATATTTTTTCCCTTTTTCTATAAATCTACTCCCACTTAAAATAATTGGGCCAGAAACGCCAAAATGAGTAAATAACATTTCACCAAAATTCTTATATACTTCTTTTTTATCATTTTCTTTAATTATTATCTCAACATTTTTTAAGGATAATCCCATAAGTTCTTTAACTTTTTGATCTACAAATTCTATTGGAACTAACGCTGGCGTCATTGGAATTATTTTATGCCCTAACAATTGAGCAAACTTTTGACCTTCTCCCCTAGAACCAGTGAGAGGGTACGACGCTCCTCCTGTAGCAAAAATAAAATAATCACCAATTAGCTCTTCATTATTGTTAATTTTAATACTTAATATCTTTTTATCTTTAAATTTAATATCTGTAACCCTAGAATTTAAATTTATTTTCACATTGGTTCTACTCAATGCATTTGATAATCCTCTTATTATATCTGAAGATTTATCTGAATACGGAAATACTCTATCTCCTCTTTCTACTTTTAGCTTAATCCCTTCATTTTCAAAAAACTCCATAGTGTCTTTATTAGTAAAAGTATACAAAGAACTATATAAAAAATGAGAATTACCTGGAATATAATCAAAAAACTCTGATATGTCTTTTGCATTTGTAACATTACATCTGCCTTTACCAGTTATAAATAATTTCTTTCCTATCCTTTCATTCCCATCGACTAAAATAACATCATGTTTTTTTGAAGCTTCCAATGCCGCCATCATTCCAGCTGGACCTGCTCCTATAACTATAACTTTACTCAATTTAAAAATCCCCCCGCTAGATCCAGTTAGAAGTTTTGAGTTAAGAGTTACGAATTTTGGGGTAACTCCCTTAACTCATAACTCTTAACTCCTAACTCTTAACTGTCCAAATTATCTATTATCTATCTTTTCTGGATACATATCATGATTCATCATTCTGTAATTTGCCATTTCTTCAAACTTAGTTCCCTTCATACCATAATTACAATATGGATCAATACTAATTCCACCTCTTGGTGTGAATTTTCCCCATACTTCAATATACTTAGGATCCATTAACTTTATTAAATCCTTCATTATTATATTCATACAATCTTCATGGAAATCTCCATGGTTTCTAAAACTAAATAAATATAATTTTAAAGATTTACTTTCTACCATTTTTATATTAGGAATATAACTAATATAAATAGTTGCAAAATCTGGTTGACCAGTAATTGGACAAAGGCTAGTAAATTCTGGACAATTAAATTTAACAAAATAATCATTATCTGGATGTTTATTATCAAAAACCTCTAGTACCTCTGGGTTATATCCATAATCATATTTTACCCCTTGATTTCCAAGTAAGCTTATTCCTTCAAGTTCTTTCGATTTTCTTCCACTTTCACTCATGATTTACTCCTTATCATATAATATAATCATAATACTAGAAAAGTTATTAGACTTTTCATTGCAAACTCGTGCTTGTTCACTGTTGCATTTTTACAATATAATTATTTAATTTTACTTTCTAAATATTGTTCTAAGCCCCTTCTTCTAAGTTTACAAGCTGGGCATTCACCACAACCGTCACCAATAATTCCATTATAGCAAGTAAGAGTTTTTTCTCTTACATAATCTAACTTTCCAAAATCATCTGCCATTTTCCATGTAGCTGCTTTATCTATCCACATTAAAGGTGTATGGACAACGAAATTATAATCCATAGCTAAATTTAAAGTAACGTTTAGAGATTTAATAAATACGTCCCTACAATCAGGATATCCACTAAAATCAGTTTCACATACTCCTGTAACAATGTGATTTGCACCTTTAACTTTAGCTAATACTCCAGCAAAAGTTAAGAATAACATGTTACGTCCTTCAACAAATGTTGATGGAAGGCCTCCATTTTCACCTGCTTTGATTTCAATATCATCTCTTGTAAGTGCATTTGGTGCTAATTGATTTAGCAATTCCATATCTAATATATGATGTTCAATTCCTAATTCCTTAGCTATAGCAGTTGCACATTCAATTTCCTTTTTATGCTTTTGATTATAATTAAATGTTACAGCTATTACCTCATCAAATTCTTTAAGTGCCCAAAATAAACATGTGGTTGAATCTTGACCACCACTAAACACAACAACAGCTTTTCTATTCATATTCAACTTCCTCCATTTTTACATACAAATTCTAATTATTTCATAATTATTAAAGCTTCTTGCCTTAACATATCATTATTTTCAAATCTTCCAGTAAAAGTCGTGGTAGTAGTAACTGAACCAGGTTTCTTAATTCCTCTTGAAGTCATACAACCATGTTCACCAGTAATAAGAACACCAACATCATTACTTCCTGTAGCCATAGCTACTATTTCCGCTATATTACTGCCAATCCTTTCTTGAAGTTGAAGTCTTCTTCCAACCATATCTGCTATCCTAGATATCTTACTAAGTCCTATTATTTTTTCCTTAGGTATATATACAACTGAAACCTTCATATTATACATAAGTGCTAAATGATGTTCACAATAACTATGAATAGGTATTTCTTTTACTACAACCATATTATTATAGTTCTCAGGTACATACTCTTCATTTTCAAATGTAGTTCCAAACATTTTTGCAATTTCTTCATTAGTAAGATTCATTCCAGCAAAAACTTCTTCATACATTCTAGCTACCCGCTTAGGTGTATCAATTAGTCCTTCTCTATTAGGATCATCACCTAATGCAATTAAAATTTCTCTTATACATTTCTCAATTTTATCTGTATCAATTTTTTTTGGCATAAAAAGCCTCCTTACATCCGCAAAACTAATCAAATTAATCCATTCATAGAGTTTTATTAAACACCTCTCGCATTCTTATCCCAAATAATTTTATGAAGCTGTGTTTGTAATCTAACTTTGTTTAATCGCTTATTTTTCATGAATTCTACAATTTCTTTAAGGTCTATTTTTCCCGATACTGGGCTAAAATAAACAATACATTTACTTGTTAAATCATTTCTGATAATAATATCATAAGCATGTTCTAAATCTTCAATACTACCTATTACAAATTTATATACATCAGATTTTCCTATCACTTTTAAATTATTATTACTCATTTTATTAGTCATTCGACTGCTTGGTAGCTTATAATCTACAATATAACATATATTTTTACTATTATAAATCTTTTTAAATGGTTCTATATCAACTGCACCATTTGTTTCTATATGAACCTTTAAATTTTCATCATCATTTAATAATTTTAACAGTTCATCAATATTTTTCTGAATAAGTGGTTCTCCACCTGTCAATGTTACATTTATTACATTGTTTTCTTTTATATAATTATAAATTTCATCAGCACTTAAAATCTCGCAAATACTACTTTTATCCCATGAATAAGTGGTATCACACCAAGTGCAGCGCAAATTACACCCTTGAAATCTTATAAATGTAGCAAGTTCGCCTGAACTAGGACCTTCTCCATCAACAGATATAAATTTTTCTACAATATTAAACATTATTAATCCTCCAATTTTAATCTTCTGTATATATGCAGCTATTGTTAGGAGTTTCAAATAATTCAACTTCACATACAGATAAACCTTTTGATTTCAATCTATTAAAAATATCCCTAGACATTTCTTCTGCTGTAGGTCTATAATTCACAAAACTTATTTCAAAATTATTTTGAAGTTCAGATAATTTTTTTGATAGTACCTTTCCTTCTTCATTATTTTCAATAATTAACTTATGATCAAATTCTTCTTCTATTTGCTTTAGTGCTTCTTTAAAATTAGAGAAATCATCTACCATTCCTCTAAGTTGCCCTTCTTTATGTAGTGTCTCAGATTTTAATTTAGCAATTAATCTATATCTATGTCCATGTATATTTGAACATTTCCCGTCATAGCCACTTAAATAATGAGCCATATCAAATTGTACTTCACTTTTAATTTTAAACATACTTTTCTCCTCACATAACATTTCTAATTCGTTTATATTCTTATAACAAAACACGCCTATTATACAGTAATTAATTTTAAACATAATAAAAAGACTAATTTTGTTATATCTAAAACTAGAACAACAAAATTAATCTTAAATTTAAAAAATCTAAAATTACAA
Organism: Clostridium sp. YIM B02555; assembly: GCF_022320955.1. Classification (NCBI taxonomy): domain Bacteria; kingdom Bacillati; phylum Bacillota; class Clostridia; order Eubacteriales; family Clostridiaceae; genus Clostridium; species Clostridium sp. YIM B02555. Next base: position 76,916 of record NZ_JAKJJY010000027.1, read on the forward strand.
TGCCTAGTTTTGTTTAAGGACAGGATGGTCTTAATGAACTGTCCATATTTAGTTATAGGTAAACATAAAATATATATTAACTTGATCATTTCTAAAATAACCAAGCAATATTTTACAAGCGTTATGATAACACATTTAATTTAAATATGCAAACTTTCTGTTGTATTTCAGCTTAATATGTTATAATTAGCAAGAACCAATTTGTTGTACACAAAATTTAAGGAGGTCTTTCATTGAAAAACAAAATGGGATTTAGGCATAAATTTGTATTCAGTTTTTTTGATTTTACTGCCTATAAAGAATTTTTAGCGCAAGGACTTGGAAAATCTGTTTTATATATTTTTCTTGTTACTTTAATATTTTCAACATTAACTAATTTTAAGATAATTGACACATTTAATTCTCAAATATCAGATATACATGAAGTGGTTCTTAATAAAGTTCCAAGCTTCGAATTTAAAAATGGACAATTATCTATGGATTCAAAAGAACCTTTTTATTATAAACATAATGGAGATATGCTTATTATAGATACAGTTAACAAAACAGATACCTCAGCTTTAAATCAGTATAATAATGGTATTTATATAAACTCAAGCAAGCTTGTCTACAGGCAAAATTATACTACAATTTATACTGTTGATTTTTCAGAGTATAGCGATATAAACCTAACAAATAGCAGTATCGCTAAAATATTACTTATTTTAAAAATAATTTTACCAGTAATACTTTTAATTGTTAATCCTATTGTCTCTTTCCTTGTAAATTTAGCAGCGGTATTTATTATTATAGGACCTATGAGTTTATTAATTAGTTCCATCATGGGTATAAAATCAAATTACACCACGGCTTGTACATTAGGCTTTTATTCAATTACTTTACCTCTGCTTCTTGAAGCTCTTATAAATATATCAGGAATGGAAATAGATAATTTCATTGTAATATTTTATATTATCTCTATAATATATTGTTACTTGGCACTTAAAGAAATTAAAAACACTGATAAATCAAATATTAACCTTACACACTAAGTTAATTTAAGGAGATTGATAACTACACAAATAGTTACTAATCTCCTTTTTCTTATAGGTATTATTTTGTATTTATAATAATGTTCCTAATTCCTTGGGTTACATTACTTTTATAATTTTGAGTAAAAGTAAATATAGATGTTATATTTAGTAAATCTAATAGCATCACCACGTTTATGCAAATTAAAATTCCACAGAAAACATCTTCTAGTTTACTATTTGTTTTAATTTTCCCTAATGAAAACTTCTTTTTAGTAAACGGATAGAACCACGGCAGACCACCAATTGTAAAACTATCAAGTATTAAATGAGATAATATTCCGAAAAATAAACCTGTAATTCCAATAAAATACACTTTTTTCATTGGTATACCAGCACTGATTGAGTATAAAAGTAAATACATCAATGGTGCATGAAATAATTTTCTGTGTCCAGCTAGTTTATTTATAGTTTTTGATATTCCTTTTGCTTTTTTACCAATATAACTATTTCTGTGATCAATATCTGGAAATAAACTTCCAATAATTGTTCCTCCAAAAAATACTCCTGCTGAGAGAATGTCATTTTTTGTTATCTGCGATCCAATATATAAGCCTATTAATACTCCACCGTTTATATGAGTTTTAAAATTCATCGTTTTATTCCTACTTTCGCTTCTAGTCATTCATAATTATGTCTTGTTTCATTTTGTTATTATACTATAAATCAAATTAATTTTTAATGAAAAATCTACTAAAATAATAAATTCTATTTAATTTCCTATTAAATTACATTATATTCCCTTTTTACTACAATTCCCTAAATAAATATTAAATTATTTCGATAAATAAATTGTTAAAAAATAACCTGTGAATATGATATTCACAGGTTACATTTTTTAATCTATTATTTTTTATTCATCATCATTGTCACCGAAGTCTTTTCTTGGTGAAAGTGGCATAATCCATGCATTATGATCTGTATGAAGAAGTTTGTGAGCTTTGTGTGATAAAGGTTTTTCCATGTAATCAGCGTAAAGTTGTATAATAGAAGGATTTTCGTGTGAAAATCTTAGTTCAGCCTTTTTATCAAGTTTATATAAATTATCAGCACGTTCCTTTCCAAGTTCTAACCCATCTGCAATTGGTTGTCCTCCTCCACCTGAGCACCCTCCTGGACATGCCATTACTTCAACAAAATCATATTGTGCCTTTCCTTTACGTATAGACTTAATCAGTTTTCTCGCATTCCCAAGTCCACTTACTACTGCAACCTTTATTGGAGCACCTGCTATTTCAAAAACAGCTTCTTTTATTCCTCCGCTTATTCTAACTTCTTTAAATGCATCTGGATCAGGATTTTTTCCAGTTATGATAAAATGAGCTGAACGAAGTGCAGCTTCCATAACTCCACCTGTTGATCCAAAGATTACACCTGCTCCTGAACTAACTCCTAAAGGCATATCAAACTCTTCCTCTTTTAAATCCTTACAAATAATGTGTTCTGCTCTTATCATTCTTTCTATTTCACGTGTTGTAAGAACCAAGTCAACATCTTGACCTGCCCCTGCATCATTCATAACAGGAATTTCAGCTTCATGTTTTTTTGCAACACATGGCATAACTGATATGCTAAAAATTTTCGATGGATCTACATTTAATATTTTTGCATAATAACTTTTTGCCACTGCTCCAAACATCTGCTGTGGAGATTTTGCAGTTGAAAGTTGTTCAACCATATCAGGATATTGAGATTTTAAGAAGCGAACCCAGCCTGGACAACATGATGTAAACATAGGGAATATGTTGTTTTCTTTATTAGATATTCTTTCAATAAATTCATTTCCTTCTTCCATTATAGTAAGATCAGCTGAAAAATTAGTATCAAAAATATAATTAAATCCCATTCTTCGTAATGCTGATACCAATCTATTGACAGTTGCTTCTTCACGAGTTAGACCTAAAGCTTCTCCCCATGCAGCTCTAACAGCAGGAGCTATTTGTACTACAGTTATCTTATCTGGATCAGCAAGTGCAGAAAATACTTTTACTGTATCATCTCGTTCTCTTAATGCCCCTACAGGGCAATGTGTAATGCACTGCCCACATAAAGAACAATCAGAATTCTTTATTCTTCTATTATAAGAAACGTCTACAGTAGTTCTAGAACCTGTATTTGCAACATCCCAAATATTTAAGCTTTGAATCTTATTACAAATTTGAATACAACGCATGCATTTTATGCATTTTCCAGCATCACGTATCAAAGGAAAACTCTCATTCCATATATATGGCTCTACATTTTTATCATAACTTAAGCTAAGTATCCCTAAATCGTTAGAAATTGTTTGTAAATTGCAATTACCACTTCTAACACAAAATGCGCAATTACAATCATGTTGTGAAAGAATAAGCTCTACGTTAGTTCTACGTGTCTCCCTAACTCTAGGACTATTAGTCAATATCTCCATTCCGCTTTCCACCATATTATTACAAGCTGGAAGTAATTTATCTTTTCCTTTTACTTCAACAACACAAACACGACAAGCCCCTATTTCATTTATACCCTTTAAATAACAAAGACTTGGAATTGGAATTCCAGCGAGTTTAGCGGCCTCTAAAATGGTAGTTCCCTCATTAACTTCAACTGTTATATTATCTATTTTTAAATTTACCATTTGTCAACTCTCCCTCCCTTAAATACTCCATATCCAAAATGATCACATCGCAAACATCTAAATGATTCTTGGTGCGCTTCTGCACAAGACATTCCATATTCGATTAATTCAAAATCATTTTTTCGTTCCATTGAATCTCTCTCAAGCATATTTACTCTTCCACACGCAGGTCTATCATCTAGTCTTGCTGTTGGTATATCAACATCTACACTTATAATATGATTAAACCCTAAATAATCATCTATATTTGCTGCTGCTACTTTACCCGCTGCAATAGCTCGAATTACAGTTGCTGGGCCAGTTACACAGTCACCTCCTGCAAATATTCCTTTACTGTTCTCAATTCCACTTGAACTAAGAGCTTCAATTACTCCTTTTTTAACAGGTACTCCATGTTCAGCAAAGTGCCGAGATTCTATTCCTTGTCCTATTGCTACAATAACAATATCACACGGAATTCTAATTTCATCTTCATCTGAATCCACAATTGTAGGACGTCCATAACTGTCAATTTTGCTTATCATTTGAGGTTTTACCCATAATGCAGAAACTTGTCCATTTTCGTCACTTTCAATCTTTATAGGCGCCTTTAAAGTTAATATTTCACAACATTCAGCAACAGCTCCTTCAACTTCTTCTGGTAAAGCTGTCATATCAACTTTTCTACGTCTATATACATTAAGAACTTTTTTTGCACCTAAACGCACTGAAGATCTAGTAACGTCCATTGCAACATTTCCTCCTCCAACAACAACAACAACTTTATCTGTAAAGTCAGGTAAAATATTATCACCAATTGCTCTTAACATTTCTACAGCTGAAATAACACCTTTACTTTCCTCACCTTCTATTCCTATTTTCTTATCTGTATGTGCTCCAATAGCAATATAAATTGCATCATATTCATTTTTTAAATCTGCCAATGAAACATCATTCCCTATTGTAATACCAGTCTTTATTTCCACTCCTGTAGATATAATTGCTTCAATATCTTCTTCTAAACGTTTTCTTGGAAGACGATAATTAGGAATACCATAACGAAGCATGCCTCCAAGTTTTTCACGTTTTTCAAATATAGTTACTTTGTGCCCCATTAAAGAAAGAAAGTAAGCAGCACTTAAGCCACCAGGTCCTCCACCAATTATAGCTACCCTTTTACCAGTTGCTGTACTACATGCTGGTACTGGAACTTTTCCTGCATGATCGACAGCATAACGTTTAAGACCTCGTATATTTACAGAATCATCTATCATATTTCTTCTACATCTAGCTTCACATGGATGTTCACAAATTAGTGCACAAGTTGTTGGGAAAGGATTATCCTTCCTAATAAGACGAACTGCATCAGCATATCTTTTTTCTGAAATTAATGCTATGTAGCCTGGGATATCTACACCTGCAGGACATAATGCAACACAAGGAACTGGTTGATCCAAATTACAAATACATCTATCATTTATAATATGTTCTAAATAATCACTTCTGAATCCAGTTACTCCTTTTAGTACCATATCAGCTGCTTCATAGCCAATTGCGCAATCAGCAGAATTTAATATTACTCGAGCTGTTTTCTCTATTAAGTCAATCGTTTCTAAGGATGCATTTCCATTTAAAACATCATTAAGCAAACTTTCTAATTGCCCTAATCCAATTCTACAAGGAACACATTTTCCGCAAGTTTGAGCATGACAAAGTTTTAAAAAAGATGCTGCCATATCTACTGGACAGAGGCCAGGAGGACTAGCAATAATACGGCGTTCTAAGTCTTTATAAAGACCTTCAACTACAGTTTGAGCTCTGTTTGGCGTTGAAATTTCAAGTCTACTCATCTAAATTACTCCTCTCTACAATAACATTTTATATCCTGGTAGCAAATAATATTTTCGCCTTAATGAAGTTTAATAAAATAAATATATATTTCGACTAAAAATATTAAATTTTTTCTTATTTTGATTATACAGTATTTTCTGAAAATTCTCAAAATATTTTTTAGTTATTTCTATTCATTTTATTCTAAAAATGTCTTTCTATAATAATATACAAAATAATAACTTCTCACTTTTGCTACAACTATACTGATTTCAGCAAAAACAAGAAGTCTTACTATTTCTATTATTAGATAACTACATTTAAGTCTAATTATTTGAATAAAAAATTTCACTAGGAAAAGATAAGTTACCTAAAATAATCTCTTTAAATTCATAGGCACAGATATTAAAATCAAAAAAATTATCTGAAGGCTTATTTAATTCTCTTTCATCGTAGTAAAATTCAAGCTCATTAAAAATTTCTGACCAGTGAACTGTTAATGAGCTGACACTTTTTTTAGGGAACAAAAACCCCTTAATTAATTTTTTCTTTAATATATTCCATTCTTCTTTACTAATTGGTTTATTACCTTTACAGTATCGTAAATAATTAATAATATTTATTGATGCTATTAAAAATTCTTTTGTATTATCTCTACTATATTCTTTCATATATAATGAATCATTTTTGTCTATCTTAAAATTTATAGTAAATGAGATATTGCTATCATCAGGAACTGTATTTACATTAGCATGACCTATTGCTGGAAGATTATCAAGGAGTCTTTTTCTATACTTTGCTGTGATATCTTCTTTTGTTAAATTATCTATTACTTTGATAACCCTTGAAGAATTTTCCCATCCCCAATATCCTGAAAACTTTTGATGAGAATATGTGTCTGCAAAAATGTGCACTACTATACCAATTCGAATTAAATTAATAATAGCACCAATATTATTTTTATATAAAAATGCAGTATAATCTAAAAGTGACTTTAATAAACAAGATGTTTTTTGCATTTTTTTAACACGATAGTTTTCTATTCCTCTAGATTTATTATTTATATAATTAAGTTGTTTTTCTGGTATAAAATGAAAGGGTATCAATGCGTTTTCTTGAAGAGTTTTTGAGGCAGCAAATATAATATTAACACCAGCAAATCCGGTATTTACAGGAATGAATTTTCTTACATACATATCTAGTTCTTTATCATAGATATCCTTACATAAAAACTTTGCACTTTCTGGAACGCAGCTGCACTTAATTGGTTCCTCTAAAAATTGGTGAAAATCATCAACAAATTGAGAGTATTCAGCTATCAATTGAGCTTCCATCTCATCAAAACCAGATATTCTTGCAAGAGCTTTAATTGTGAAGTAGTGAAAATTTATATTCACTAAAAACACCTCCTGTAAGAATATATTATGCATTACAGATATTTTTGCTAATATATCAAAAGAATTCTATTCATATTTACTTATCACGTAATAGAAGATCACATAATTATTTCACTTTTATATCCATTTATTTTAATCTTTGTACCTAAAGGAAGACTTATAGTTGGCATACAATGTCCACAAGCTAGATTATAAATTGTAGTTTTATTTTCTGGTATAATTATTTCTTCAAAAACCTCCATCAGAGTTAAACTATTATCACCTTCTTTTGCTTCGCAATTTGTCCATGCCCCTAAAATAATTCCGGCTGCTTCCTTAAATTTTCCTGCTAATTTTAACTGAACTAACATTCTATCAATTTTATATGGATATTCCTCTATCTCTTCTAGAAACAATATTTTGCCTCTTGTATCAATTTCATAAGGTGTACCTAAAGAAGAAGCAACTAATGATAGATTTCCTCCAACTAAAATCCCTTCTGCCTCTCCAGTTACTAAAGTTTTTAAATCTTGACCATCTGGATTTTTAATTACACCTAGTGGAATATCACTAAATATGTTTTTTTTGAAATAATCTAAAGTGTATTCATCAATACCTTTATAAATTTCTGTTGATGGCATTGGTGTATGAAACGTTATAAGTTCACATTTTTGATTAAACACATTATGGAGAGCTGTAATATCACTATATCCTGCAAATACCTTTGGATTTTTCTTAATCATATCATAATCTAATTTATCTAAAATTCGAGGAGCTCCGTAACCACCTCTTATTGCAAATATGCCCTTAATACTTTTATCTTCAAACATCTTATTTATATCATTTGCCCTAATTTCGTCTGTCCCCGATAGATATCCGTGGTTTTTCAAGCAACTTTCTCCTAAAATTACTTCTAACCCCAAAGCTTCCATAGCTCTAATCGATGGTTCTATTCTATCTTGGGGAGTTGGACTAGATGAACCTATTAATCCAATTTTGTCACCTTTCTTTAAGTGTTTTGGTCTTATCACAATAACACACTCCTTAATTTTAATTTAAAATAATAATTTTTAAAATCAAACGTTTTTAATAAATCTCATAATTTTTGTTAAATTTCATTTATTAATTAAGTAGAATTCCTTTTTACTATAATTATTTATATTTATATATATTAAAATTTCTTTATCAAAATACTCTACCATTCTTAAATACTTTTTAAATAGTACCTCCTAAATTTCTATCATATTATCGAAACCAATCCCATTTCTATCTACCATTTTAATAGAACTTCCTTTAAAAATTGGACCACCAATAATTGGATCACTCATACAAAGTGCTGGGCCATCTAAATCTACAAGAGTAATTATTTTCCTAGCAGCTCCAAGATTTGCCGCAGCGCTTACACTAATCTTACTTTCTAGCATACAACCAATCATACATTCTATTCCATGCATTTCTGCAATATCACAAATTTTTAATGCATTATATATTCCACCTGTTTTCATTAGTTTTATATTTATTAAATCTGCTGCTTTTTCTTGGATTATCTTTAAGGCATCTAACGGAGAAAAAACACTTTCATCTGCCAATATTCTTGTGTATGTATTTTGAGTAACATACTTCATACCTTCTAAATCCCAATATTTTACTGGTTGCTCCACCAAATCGATGTTGATGTTTTTGTCCTCTAATCTACTTATTATTTTGACTGCTTGTTTGCTTGTCCAGCCTTGGTTTGCATCTATGCGTAGCTTAACGTCTTCTCCAATCGCTTTTCTTATTTCTGTTATTCTATCTATGTCCTTTTCACTTTCTTTTCCAACTTTAATTTTTAGAATATTAAATCCATCTTTAACAGCTTTGATACTATCGTTTACCATTTCAGATACATCATTCACACTAATGGTAATGTCTGTTGTGATTTCATTTCTATATCCCCCAAGAATCTTATATAATGGTGCCTCATATTTTTTGGCATATAAATCATATATAGCCATATCTACTGCTGCCTTAGCACTAGTATTTTTTAAAATGCTATTTTGCAGTTTTTCCATTATAACTTCTAACTCAGCTATATCTAGTCCAATAATTGAAGGTTTAATATAATTAATAATAGCTGATTTTATTGATTCTTTTGTTTCACCAGTTATTACAGCTGTAGGTGCAGCTTCACCATAACCTATTTCTCCAGTATCAGTTGTTATTTTTACAACTATATCATTAATCTTTTCAACGGTTCTTAGTGCTGTTCTAAAAGGTGTAACTAATGGTACTGATATTTCAAATACCTCTATATTTTTTATTTTCATCCTTCTCCCCCATTTTAATAGCTATTGCTTATTGATATCCAATTTAATAATCAAACTTATAAATGGAATATGCATACACTCTTGAGAAATTATAATCGTAACACTAAACTAGAAATTAGATACATATTTGTGCAAGCGGCATATGAAATTAAGCTGTGATGATTATTAAGCAGATAAGTG
>NZ_JAKJJY010000028.1:0-71862 GCF_022320955.1 Clostridium sp. YIM B02555
TTCAAGAAACCAAATTATAGATTTGGACTTTCACTTATCTGCTTAATAATCATCACAGCTTAATTTCATATGCAGCTTGCACAAATATGTATGTAATTTCTAGTGTAGTGTTACGATTATAATTTCTCAATGATGCATGTATATTTCATTTATAAGTTTGATTATTAAATTGGATATCTATAGAAGCTTAAAATTTAGAAACAAATGAAAGGTTGATTTAAAATGGGAAAATTAAGAGTTATAGGAATAGGACCAGGAAGTATTGAAAATATGAGTTTAAGGGCATTAAAGGCCATTGAAGATAGTGAAGTTATTGTTGGATACAACAAGTATATAGATATGATAAAAGATTTAGTAAAAGATAAAGAATTATATTCAACAGGAATGAGGGGAGAAGAAGCAAGATGCCAAGAAGCTTTAAAGCTTTGTAAGGATAAAAATGTGGCATTAATAAGTACAGGGGATGCAGGTATCTATGGGATGGCGGGTCTTATACTTGAACTTAAAGAATATGAAGATGTTGAAATAATTCCAGGAATAACCGCAAGTAGTGCAGCTGGATCAGTAGTTGGTGCTCCTCTTATGCATGATAATTGTAATATTAGTTTAAGTGATCTTATGACACCTTATGAAGATATTAAAAAGAGAGTAAAGCTTGCCGCAGAAGGAGATTTTATAATATCGTTATATAATCCTAAGAGTAAGGGAAGACCAGATTATTTAAAAGAATGTATTGAAATAATAAGAGAATTTAGAGATGCTTCAACACCAGTAGCTGTGATAAGGCATGCTCTTAGAGAAGGACAAAGTTATAAATTGTTTACTATTGGAGATTTTGATCCAGAGGTTGTTGATATGATGTCAATTGTTATTGTCGGTAATACTAAAAGTTTTTATAAGAATGGAAACTTTATAACACCTAGAGGTTATGAAAATAAAAGAGATAAATGTGAAAATTAACTAGACCATAACCCAATTTTTATTGAGTTAGGAAATGGAGAAAAAATGATTGGATTTATACTTGGAACTTCAGAAGGAAGAAAAATTTTATCTTTAATAAATGAATATACTGACAATATTGCAGTAACAACAGCTACAACATATGGTGGGCAGCTTCTTGAAAAATTTAAAATGAAAAATTTAAACACAAAACCTTTAAACAAAGAAGAAATGTTAGAATGGATTAAAGTAAACTCCATCAATATATTGGTAGATGCATCACATCCTTATGCAGAAATTGTTACTAGAACTGCAATAGAATGTGCTGAAGAACTTGATATTAAATATTTGAGATATGAAAGAAAAGGTGCATTAGAAGATATTGAAGATGAAGATATAATAAGAGTTAAAGATTATGATGAAGCTATTAATATTATAAAAAACATAGAAGGTAATGTTTTGAATACCACAGGCGGAAATAATGTTACTAAATTTTTAAGCTTAGAATGCAAATACAGAGTGATACATAGAATTTTACCATCGCCAAATGTCTTATCTAAAATTGTAGATGCTGGAATCAAGCTTAAAGATATCATAGCACTTCAAGGACCTATATCCTATGAACTTGAAAAGGCTTTTATTAAGCAATATGATGCTAAGGCGATTTTGACAAAAGATAGTGGCACAGAAGGTGGAGTATTAGAAAAATATAAAGCAGCAAAAGAGTGTAATATTAAGTTAATAGTTATAGATAAACCTAAATTTATAGGGGATACACCTTTTTCTAGTGAAGAGGAATTAGTTCAACATATAGTAAAAATAACTCAAACATACTAAATACCACTGTTTTTTTACAATATATAAACAATTATAGATTGAAGAAGTATAGGCGAACAATTAATTGAATAGTAAATTTTAGTAGATAATTATTATTGATTAAAATTTATTTATATATTATAATATATAAATAAATGATTAAGAGGAGATGAATTTAATGAGCGTTAAAGAAAAGGTGTTAGAAACTATGAGAGAAGCAGGTAAACCAGTAAGTGCTGGTGAAGTTGAAAAATTATCTGGGTTAGATCGTAAAGAAATTGATAATGCATTTAAAGAATTAAAAAAGGAAAATGCTATTGTTTCTCCAGTTCGTTGTAAATGGGAGCCAGCTAACTAATAAGTATTTTTGAATACATATTTAATTTTATGAAATAATAAGTTTAAAATCAATTATGTCCTATGAAAAGAGTTAGGAAATCTATTTCATAGGATATTTTCATTTATACTTTAGCATTCAGAAAACCATTGTCTAAACAGGTTACCATGAATTATTCTGTTATAAGTTTAAATTTGTAGAAATTATATAATATATGTTGACAATAAAAGAATGTTCGTTTATTATAGAAATATAATAGAGGTGTTTACAATGAGAAAAAAGGATGATGAAAAAGAAAAAAGTATAAAAGAAGCGGTAATTAAATTAATACTTAAAGAAGGCTTTCATGGGACTTCTATTTCAAAGATAGCAAAGGAAGCAGGAGTTTCACCGGCAACCGTTTATATCTATTATGAAAACAAAGAAGTAATGCTTCGAGATATATATCTTGAGTATTCAGAAGAAATTCTAGAATATTTACTTAATAAAGTTTCCAATATTAATAATGGACAAATGCTCATTGAAATTTTAATTAAAGAGTATTATACCTATATTAGAGAGAATGAAGAAATATTTCATTTTGTAGATCAATTTTCAAATTGCCCAGCTTTAGCAAATCAATGTGCTTCAAGAAATAGTATTAATAAATTAAATTATTTATTGGACAACTTGAAAGAAAAAAGAATTTTTAGAGATTTTCAAAATGATAATCTAGCAGCAATAATTTTTTCACCAGTAAAATCAATTGCTATAAATAATTGCATTGAAGAAAGAAAACAAGTTGAATTGATAGATGAGATTACTAGAATTATACAAAAAGCTTTGCTTTTTTAATCGAAGAAGATTTATGAGCGAGAAAGTTTTGGAATTATTAGAATAACAAAATTTTCTCGCTATTACTAAAAAAATAATTAAATGAGCATTCATTTAAACACTGTTTAGAGAAAGGATGATTAATATGATGAATTTAGATAGAAAAAATACAAAAGCTGTAGTTATACCTATATCAAATATGGTTTTATTATCAAATATGACTCACAAATTAAAATTCAGTAGAATTAGTGATGAGCAATATGAAAGATTAAATAGTGAAAATCAAGATATTATTGTTTTACCATTGAAACAAAATTTTAATCAAGTCCAATTAAAAGAAGAAGATTTTCATAGAGTTGGAGTATTAATTCAAATAGATGGAATTGAAAAAAATCAAAAGGGATATGAATTTGCTATTAAAGTATTAGATAGAGTAGAAGTTAAATCAATTGAAGTTGGAGAAGATTTTGTAAGTGCTGAATTTGAAACAGCATCAGACATTATAGATCTTACTGAGAAAAGTAAAGAAGAAATGTTAGAATACATGAAAAATGTTACTTATGATATCAGTAAAAAATTTGATGGAGCAGAACCTATAGTAAGAAAAATAGAAAATCAAAAAGATTTGAATAAATTAATAGGTTATCTTGTTCAGTTTATGCCACTTTCAAATGATGAGAAATATGACTTAATGGAAACTCAATCTATAAAAGATAGAGGTCTAAAGTTTATGGACTATCTATTAAAGCAAAAAGAAGCTTTAAAATTACAATTTGAAATGGCAGAAAAATTCACTGAGAAGGCAAATAAAAATTATAGAGAAACAGTATTAAGACAACAATTAAAGGCAATTCAAGATGAATTAAACGAAGGTAAAAATGGAAGTCCGAAAGGCGAAAAAGATTACTTAAAGCAAATTGAGGAAGCTGGAATGCCTGAAGAAATAAAAGAAGCTGCGTTATATGAATTAGAAAAATTAGAAAGTCAAGGTCAAAATGGTTCTGAGTATAATGTTATACGCAACTATTTAGAATTATTAATAAAGTTACCTTGGAAGAAATCAGAAGCTACAATGGTTAATTTAGAAGAAGCTAGACGTATTTTAGATGATCAACATTATGGTTTAGAAAAAGTTAAGGATAGAATAATCCAACATCTAGCAGTTATGCAACTTAAAAAAGATAAAAAGGGATCTATTTTATTATTAGTAGGACCTCCTGGAACAGGTAAGACAAGCTTAGGAAAGAGTATAGCTGAAGCTCTTGGAAGAAAGTATATTAGATTAAGTTTAGGTGGTGTTCGTGATGAAGCAGAAATCAGAGGCCACAGAAGAACTTATGTGGGAGCAATGCCAGGTAGAATAATTCAAAGTATTAAAAAAGCAGGAGAAAATAATCCTGTAATGATATTAGATGAAGTTGATAAATTAATGACAGGTTATAATGGAGATCCAGCTGCTGCATTATTAGAAGTATTAGATCCAGAACAAAATAATACTTTTACTGATCATTATTTAGACTTACCATATGATTTATCAGATGTGTTCTTTATAGCAACAGCAAACTCATTAGAAACTATTCCAAGACCTCTATTAGATAGAATGGAAGTAATTCAAATATCAAGTTATACTATAAATGAGAAATTCCACATTGGTAAAAATCACTTAATCCCAGAAATACTTGAGGAACATGGCTTGAATGAAACTCAATTAGTTGTAGAGGATGAAGCTTTAGAAAAGACTATAAGTGAATATACTTTAGAGGCTGGCGTTAGAGGTCTTAAGAAACAATTAGCTACTATTGCAAGGGTAGCATCAGAAAAAATTGTATCCAATAAGGTAAAATTACCATTTAAAGTTACTGTAGATCAATTAGAAACTTTACTTGGTAGAAAGGTTTCAAGACATGATAAAGCTCAAGATGATAATCCACCAGGTGTTGTAACAGGATTAGCTTGGACAGCAGTAGGAGGAGAAATTCTTTTCATAGAAGCAACTGATATGCCAGGAAGTGGACAAGTTATTTTAACAGGTCAACTAGGAGATGTTATGAAAGAATCAGCAAGAATTTCTTTAAGTTTATTAAAATCAAGATTACCATTGAATACAGTAAACTTCAGAGAAAAGGATCTTCACATTCACGTTCCATCAGGATCTGTGCCTAAGGATGGTCCATCAGCTGGAATTACATTATTTACTGCATTAGCATCTTTAGTTACAGGCATAAAAGTAAATTCAAAGATTGCAATGACAGGTGAAATTACTTTAAGAGGAGCTGTTCTTCCAATAGGTGGTCTTAAAGAAAAATTATTAGGAGCTCAAAGAGCTGGAATAACAAAGGTGTTAATTCCAAAAGATAATTTAATTGATTTAAAAGATGTTCCAGAAGAAGTTAAGAAAGAATTAACTATTGTAGCAGTTGAAACTGTAGAAGATGTTCTTAGAGAAACTTTAGGAATATCGTTACCAAAAGTTGAACATGTAGTTAATTTTAATGTATCTCCAGAAGGAACTTTGAATTCAATATAATTTAATAGAACAAATAAAAAAGGAAGAGTCTAATAAAATAGATTCTTCCTTTTTTAAGTTCAGAAGATTTTTATATTAGAAAGAAACTTTATTTTTAATGTGTATATTAGAATTTACAATAATATTTATGGTAAAATGTATTAGAATATTTTTTATTAATAGCTTATTGATAAAAGCTTAGATAATTAATGATGCAAATCATGAAAGAGAGTTGTAAACAATGAATAATAGTTTTAATGATAAATTATTGCTTTGCCCTGTTTGTAAGGAAAGCTTAATTAAAGATACTTCAAGTAAAGTATATAGATGTGATAATAATCATTCTTATGATATAGCTAAGGAAGGCTATGTCAACTTAATTATTAGTAATCAAAAAAGAAGTAAGAATCCAGGAGATTCTAAAGAAATGGTTCTTGCAAGAATAGATTTTTTAAATAGAGGTTTCTATAAAAAGATATCTGATAAAATTAATGAAGTAATTGTTGAAGAGTTAGGAAAAAATAATTCTGAGAAAATAAATATTCTTGACTTAGGATGCGGTGAAGGATATTATTTAGTGAATTTGAAAAATTATATGCAGGAAAAAAATATTGAGGCAGATTTTTATGGCTTTGATGTTTCTAAAGATGCTGTAAAGCATGCTGGAAAATCAAATAAGGATTGCATATGGTCAGTTGCAAATAATTTTAATATTCCAGCAAAAGATAAATCTATAGATTGTATATTATCTGTATTTAGTCCTATAGATATTGACGAATGCAACAGAGTTTTAAAGGATGATGGAGTTTTTGTTAGGGTACTGCCTAGAATTAATCACTTAATTCAGCTTAGAAATATTATATATTCTGAAGTTCATTTGAATAATAAGGTTTATACAGCTAGCGAAGATGATAATGAATATATCAAAGAAAGCAATGTAACCTTTGATATGGAATTAAATAAAGAAGAAATCTTAAGTTTGTTAAAAATGACACCACATTATTGGAAGTCAACTCCAGAGAATAAAGAAAAATTAGAGTCATATGAAAAGTTAACTATTACTGTGGATATGAGGATTGGGATATTTATAAAGAAATAATATATGTTGTGAAAAAATTAAGAATAGAGATATTTTTTAGGAAGTGAGATTTAGTGAAATTTTATATTGAGTCAGAAAGAGTTGGATTTTCTGTGTGGGATAATGAAAATGAGCAATGTGCCTATCTATTATGGGGAAATAAAGTAGTGACTAAATATATATCAGCTACAGGAAATATGACAGAAGAGCAGATAGAAAAGAGATTAGAAAAAGAAAAAAATACATATGAAAGATATAGAATTCAGTATTTTCCTATATATGAGAAGGAAAGCAATAAATTTATTGGATGTTGTGGTTTAAGACCTTATGATCTAGAAAAAAATATAGCTGAATTAGGAATTCATTTATTACCAGAATATTGGGGGAAAGGTTACGCAAAAGAAGCTTGTTTAAGAATGATAAAATTTGCATTTGAAACCTTATCCTTTGAAGAGATATTTGTAGGGCATAATCCATATAATTTAGCGTCTTCACAACTTATAAAAAAACTTGGTTTTGAATACGTGCACGATGAATATTATGCACCAACAGGGCTTAATCATCCATCATATTTATTGAAGAAAATAGATTAAATTTAATGAAAAGGAATTAATTAATATGTTAAAGGATATTGCAATTGGGATGCTGTCTGAAAATTATCTGTTACATGTAGATATGTTGGAATGCATAAGAAGAGGTAGTGCCGAAATTTTATATGCTTCAGAAGAAGGCGTGCTTTTAGTAGATATTCCTTCACAAGTTTTCATGATTTCAGCTTTTAATAATCATACTTCTGAAAATTTAATTTCTAAAATTCCGGATAGCGCAGAAATTATTGCTGCTCATGATAAATTTTCTTATGATTCGTTGTTAAAAAAACATGACTATTCAGCTCAGATGATTTGTCACAATACAGTATACACAAAAAAGACCTTAATACCAGTTGAAAATTTTGATATTAAAATTAAGCATTTAAATACTGATTATAAAGATATTATAATTAACAATTATACTAAGGCAGAGGTTGTAGATAGCAATTATATTGAGGAAAGACTAAAAGCTAATGTTATGCTTGGTGCGTTTATTAATAACGATTTGTGCGGATTTATTGGCAACCATTCAGAAGGTTCAATAGGAATGTTAGAAGTTTTTCCTAAGTATAGAGGTAAGGGAATTGGAATGGCATTGCAGATTGCAGCAACTAATGATGTTTTAGCAAATAATAGATATGCGTATGGACAAGTTGCAGAAGATAATTTAGCTTCAACAAAATTGCAAAAAAAGCTTGGATTTGAATTATCAAAGGACAGAGTATATTGGCTAATAAGATAAATAATAAACACCAATGTTTAATTTTATATAAACATTGGTGTTTATTATTTAATGTATTTATGAATAAACTAAAATAAAGTATAATTAATGTAATTCAGAAGATAGTATTGAAAAGAGTGTGAGTTAAAGGTGCTAAGAAGATATAGAGAAATTTTAAATTCAATTTTAAATACAGATGGATGTATTACAGGGAACGAATTGGCTAAACTATGTAATGTAAGCATACGCACCATAAGACTTGATATTAAAGAAATAAACAAATTATTAGAGGGATATAATATAGAAATTGATTCGATTATGAAAAAAGGTTATTACCTTACGGAAATATGTAAAAAGCGTTTGAAAGAAAACGATATTATAAAGTCAGTTTGGGATCAGGAATATATAGCACAATTGCCTAATACACCTAGGGAAAGACAGATGTATATAATTCTAAAGTTAACAATGAAAGATTATATATCTATAGAAGAATTATCAGATAAGCTTTATATATCAACTTCAACTATTAATAATGACATTAGCGCCATAAAAAAATGGTTAAAAGAAAATTTAAACTTAAATATAAAGTATTCACTGAATAAAGGGATAAAGCTTGAGTGCAGTGAATGGGATAAGCGCAATGTTATTGGCTGGGTTATAGCAAAAAAATCAAATGCCAGTTCAGTAATGAAAAATTGTTATTATCTATTTAACCATCAGAATATTGTGATCTTAACTGATAAATTATTTCCAATAATCAATTCTGAAACAAAGAAATATGGATATGTATTATCAGGTCATAGCTCACAATTTTTATGTAATCAAATATTTATAGCACTTGAAAGATGTAAACTTGGGTTTAGGTTAAAAAGTACTGAAATTGAAGAAGAATTTTTACCAGTGGTTACTGCAATAAGAGAAACTATACTAACTCAACTTAAAATAGAATTGCCTGAAATTGAATGGTTAAATTTACAGCAATATTTTAAGTCAAGACAATTTATAGATGGAACAGATTTAAAAAATATAAATACTAAAGAAGCTATAAATATAACAAGAGAATTTATAAGAAATGTATATGCAAAGTTTGATGTGAACATAGAAAATTATCCCAAAATAAAAGATATTTTACTATTATATACAGCATCAATGATAAATAGATTGAGATTTAAGCATTGTATAGTAAATAGCATTGACGAAAATATAATAAAAACGTATCCATTTGAATATAAAATTGCTTGTGAGATGAGGAATGTGGTTAAAAAGGAATTAGGTTTAGAGGTTACATTAATTGAATTAGCATATATAACTATGCATTTAGTTTCAACAAAAGAAATGTGGAGTAAGAAATTTAAAACTATTATTGTTTGTGATTTTGATCAAAGTATAATTAATTTTATAAAGAATAAGATTTTTACATATCTTAATGAAAAGGTTTCATTTTATGGGTTTTATACATATCAAGAATTTACTTTTGGATTAGTTGAAAATTTAGAAGAAGTTGATTTTATAATAACAACTGCTACACTTGCTGGCAGAACTAATATTCCATTTGCCATAATCAGTCCAACAATGGAACAAAAAGATTTTATCAATTTGTATGAGCATTTGGAAAATTTGAAAGTTACGAATAAAAAATAAAATACCTTTTTGCACTCTAATAGGTGAATTTATCTAGATTGTTTAGAATAGTCGGAATCTGTAAAATAGGATTAGGAAATGTATTGTATGTCTAAATATATTTAATAGTGATTTAGATTACAATATTTTTATGAATCTAATGGTAAATTTCAAATTTTGTTAAATTGAATTTTAATGAGTGTGTAAATTATATATTATGAAATTTTAGGAGGAAAGTTTATGGCTTTTAGTAAAGATTTTCTATGGGGTGGTGCTGTTGCAGCGCATCAAGTTGAAGGTGGATGGAATAAAGGTGGAAAAGGTCCTAGTATTGCAGATGTTATGACAGCTGGGGCACATGGAGTGCCAAGAATAATTACTGATGGAATACTTGAAGGAATGAATTATCCGAACCACGAAGCTATCGATTTTTATGGTCATTATAAGGAAGATATCGCTTTATTTGCAGAAATGGGCTTCAAATGCTTTAGAACAAGTATTGCTTGGACACGTATTTTTCCAAAAGGTGATGAATTAGAGCCTAATGAAGAAGGTTTAAAATTTTATGATGATATGTTTGATGAATTATTAAAGTACGGAATTGAACCTGTTATTACCTTAAGTCATTTTGAAATACCATATTATATAGTTAAAGAGTATGGTGGGTGGCGTAATCGCAAAGTTATTGATTTCTTTGTAAGATATGCTACTACAGTAATGGAACGTTATAAAAACAAAGTTAAGTATTGGATGACTTTTAATGAAATTAATAATCAAAAGAATACTTTAAATCCAATTTTTGCATGGACTTGTTCAGGAATTGATTTTAAGGAGGGGGAAAAAAGAGAAGAAGTAATGTACCAAGCTGTTCATCATGAATTGGTTGCTAGTGCATTAGTTGTGAAAAAAGGACATGAAATAAATCCAAACTTTAAAATTGGATGTATGTGCTCTTTTGTTCCTATATATCCTTTCTCTTGTAATCCTGATGATATGATGCTTCAGGTTGAAGCAATGCATGATCGTTATTTCTTTGCTGACGTGCATTGCAGAGGACGCTATCCTTCTTATGCAATAAAAGAATGGAATAGAAAAGGCTATAACATAAAGATGGAAGCTGAGGATGCTGGAATTTTATCTGAAGGGATTGTAGATTATTTAGGTTTTAGTTATTATATGTCAGATGCAGTTAAATCAGGTGTTAATGCAGAGGATAAGGATTCAGTAACTGGAGGCTCAAGTTCCAGTGTTAAAAACCCATTTGTAAAAGCTTCAGATTGGGGATGGCAAATTGATCCTGTTGGATTAAGATATTCTTTAAATCTGTTATATGAAAGATATGAACTTCCATTGTTCATAGTAGAAAATGGATTTGGAGCTATTGATATTAAAGAAGCTGATGGATCATGTAATGATGATTATAGGATAGATTATTTAAAATCGCATATTAAGGAAATGGAGAAAGCTATAGAATTAGATGGAGTTGATTTAATGGGATATACTCCATGGGGATGTATAGATTGTGTTTCCTTTACTACAGGTGAAATGAAAAAACGTTATGGATTCATATTTGTTGATAAAGATAATGAAGGAAATGGAACTCTAGCTAGGTCTAAAAAGAAATCTTTTGATTGGTATAAAAAAGTAATTGCTTCTAATGGAGAAGAATTATAATTGATTAAAGTGATAATCTCAAAATAACGTTATTAAACTTTTATTTTGAGGTTATTCTTTAACATATATGTTGCAATAAGAATCATTTAAAACTTAAGAATTTCCAAAGGAAATCAACGTTCATTGATGCCTTGAAAGGGTACCCTGTGGGGTATTGAAAATTGCAATATGTATACTTTTCGAAAAATATAAGAAGATTACAAAATAGAGATATATTGAGTTAGTATTTTGTATGTCTAATTTGAGGTGAAATTAATGAAATTTTTAAAAAGTGCACTTGGATATTTTTTAGCTTCAATTATAATAAATGGATTTTGGGGAATTTTTACAGGTAAACTTGGCCCTTTTGGAGGATATCTTGCAGCATTATTTCTTACAGGATCGTCTTGGTACATAGCGCATTATTTAGGATTAATCAAACATGATGAAGATTCAGCTTTTATTGATATGGCTTTAGCTATAGGTCTTTCTTTAGTAGTAAAGGGCTATTTATTATATGGAATAAATTCTGTAATAAGTTCAATACCAACTTTCATATGTATAGCAATTGGTGCAATTTTAGGAGGATATGTATCTGTAGTTATAGAAAAAAATATTGAAGCAAAAAAATTAAATAAGAAGATTAGAGACGTAAACTCAGAAATAATTGATAATAGATGTGGAGGAGAATTATGCCAGGACAAGCTATAATTACAACAATAATTGGAGCATTTATATTTCCTATATTTATTAGGCTATTTTGGGGAAGGCTTGTAAATAAATTTGGAGCTATTGGCGGATTTTTATCAGCTATAATTATAGTAGGAACAATATGGGTAATGAATCATGGTATTGAAAAGCATTTAATACAACAAAGTGGAAGTACTTGGATAGATATGGCTTGGGCAGCTGCTATTGGAGTTTTCACAGCATCTGTTGTAGCAGGAGGGAAAATTAAAAAGTCACTTCCTAATATTGGTTCAGCTATAGTTGGCGGTATATGTGGAGGAATAGTACTTGTACTTATGTTTTAGATGTGGGATACTTCTAACATAATAAGCTTAATGGATTCAAAAAGAGCAATATGTTGCTCTTTTAATTTTATAAGTCTTGCAAAGGTAAACTCTAGAGTTCGTGCAAAACTAAACTCTAGAGTTATGTAGGATTAAAGTCTACTTATATTAATAAAATGATACTTCAAATTTCATTTAAGGTAAATTTTATCAAAAAAGTAGTGCAAGACTAAAGTCATTAATCACGAATTTAATATTGCAAACAAGAAATTAACTTTTCATTTTAGGCACAAGGCAATAAAAAACTATTGACCTTGAGTGGACTCAAAGGAGTAAAATATACTTGAAGTATTACTTAATGTAATATTTAATAGTTATTAAGGAGTGATTGTTTTGTTGTATAGAGAACTTGGAAGGACAAATGAAAAGGTTTCGGTATTGGGGTTTGGTTGTATGAGAATGCCAATAATTAATGGAGACACAACTAAAATTGACGAAGAAAAGGCTACAAAAATGCTTCGCCATGCAATTGATGAAGGGGTGAATTATGTTGATACCGCTTATCCTTATCATGGGACTGGAATGGGAAGTGGAGGAGAAAGCGAACCATTTGTAGGTAGAGCTTTAAAAGATGGATATAGGGAAAAAGTTAATTTAGCTACAAAACTTCCTAGCTGGTTAATAAAAACTAGAGAGGATATGGATAAGTATTTAAATGAGCAATTAGAACGCTTACAAACAGATAAAATTGATTTTTATTTAGTACATGCATTAAATAAAGGCTCATGGGAAAATTTAAAGAAATTAGGAATAAATGAGTTTCTAGATTCTGCTATTAAAGATGGAAGAATAAGATATGCAGGATTTTCTTTTCATGATAAATTAGATGTATTTAAGGAAATTGTAGATTATTATGATTGGTCATTTTGTCAAATTCAATATAATTATTTAGATGAAGATTTTCAAGCAGGAACAGAAGGTCTGGAATATGCAGCGAGCAGAGGATTAGGTGTCGTTATTATGGAACCACTTAGAGGTGGTAAGATTGTTAGAGATCTTCCAGAAGAAATATTAAATACTTTTGATAAGTCTGAAATTAAAAGATCACCAGCTGAATGGGCTTTAAGATGGGTATGGAATCATCCAGAAGTGTCAGTAGTATTAAGTGGAATGAATATAATGGATAATGTTACTGAAAATTTAAGAGTTGCAAATGAAGCACTACCAAATTCTTTAAATGAAAATGAACTTGAAATCATGGAGAGTGTGAAAAAGGCATTTGAAGAAAGAATAAAAGTTAATTGTACAGCTTGTGAGTATTGTATGCCATGTCCAGCAGGAGTTAATATTCCAAAGAATTTTTCTTGTTATAATGAGTATAATGTATTTGTTACTCCAGCAACAGAAAAAGAACTTAAAAATAGATATAATGGGATTGATGAGTCAGAAAGAGCTGATAAATGTGTAGAATGTGGTAAATGTGAAAGTCATTGTCCACAGGCTATTAAAATTAGAGAAGAATTGAAAAATGTTAAAGCTTTATTTGCATAAGATTTAAATTAAGTATTATATGCTTTTAAATTTAAAGAGATTTGATAATATGGAGCTATAAAAGTAATATTATAGGGACATCTCAAAATAATTTTAAATTATTTTGAGATGTCCTTAATAAAATATATAATGATTATTGTTGAAATAAATACTCAACAGAATTATAATATAAGTTAATAATGTTATAAATAATTATAAAAAATTGGGGATGATGGGAAATGAAGGAGCTATCGTTTGTTTTACAGTATATTAAGAAACCAAGGGCAACTGGGGCAATATTACCAAGTTCAAATTATTTAGCTGATAAGATGATTGAAGATATTAACTTTGAACAAGCAAGGTGCATTGTAGAATATGGGCCAGGGACAGGGATTTTTACAGAAAAATTACTTGAAAATAGACAAAGAAATACTACAGTTATGCTTTTTGAGTATAATTACGATTTTTATAATCTATTAAAAGATAAGTTTAAAAATGAAGAGAACTTAATTATAGTAAATGATTCGGCTGAAAATGTTGGTAATTATTTAGAAAAGTATGGAATTACGAATGTGGATTATGTAGTTTCTGGGCTTCCTTTTGCAAGTTTACCTAAGGAAATTTCTGAAAACATATTAAAGCAAACAAAGATTATTCTTAAAAGAGACGGAAAATTTGTAACCTTTCAGTATAGTAGATTTAAAATTAAATTCATTAAAAAATATTTTAAATACATTGATTTAAAAAGGGAATTTAGAAATGTACCTCCAGCATATGTGCTCAATTGCATAAATTATAATCAGTAAGATTTACATAAGATAGATTTAGTAAAAATAGAATAAAAGCTTATAAAAATGCATGGTGGGTGTTTTTATAAGCTTTTATTTTTTTATTAGAGGGATAATAAAGTTTTTAGAAAAGAACATTATGAGTTTTATCTACTTTTGTTATATAATAGTTTTATGAAGCTGTAAGTTAAAGTAATATAGTTATCAAAAGCAAGAATTAGATATATGCGGAACTTACCGAAATTAAACACATATTTATTACAGCGGACTTATGAAATTTTCGCTGGATGGGTTCTAAGTGGAAGGTTGCATCCATTCCTG
The DNA here is from genome assembly GCF_022320955.1 of Clostridium sp. YIM B02555. Lineage (NCBI taxonomy): Bacteria > Bacillati > Bacillota > Clostridia > Eubacteriales > Clostridiaceae > Clostridium > Clostridium sp. YIM B02555. The sequence continues at coordinate 14,726 of NZ_JAKJJY010000028.1, forward strand.
CATGTTCCTAAAGTAAATTTATGACAAGCAGAAAGTGGAATAACCCATAGAGGAAACTCGACTCGCGTTCGTTCGCTGAGTAAGCGATTCACACCAAATCACAGATTTGGGTTCTCTGCTTAATAATCATCACAGCTTAATTTCATATGCCGCTTGCACAAATATGTATCTAATTTCTAGTGTAGTGTTATGATTATAATTTCTCAATGATGCATGTATATTCCATCTATAAGTTTGATTCTTAAATTTGATATCTATATAATATAAATTTTATACATATTTATGGAGGAAAAAATGAGTAATAAAAGCAGTGGGAAAGTCACTTTATATTTAATGAGACATGGACAAACTATCTTGAATAAAGCGGAAAGAACGCAAGGATGGTGTGATGGAGTTCTTACTAGTGAAGGAATTGAGGTCGCAGTAAATGCAGGTTTTGGACTTAGAGATGTGAAATTTAAAGCAGTGTATAGCAGTGACTTAGGAAGAGCTATAAAAACAGCTAAAATTGTTATAAAAGAAAATCAAGCAAGTGAAAATCTAGAATTGAAAGAATTGGAAGGCTTAAGAGAAGTAGGTTTTGGAAAATACGAAGGAGAGCTTGAAAGCGTGAAGTTCAAGCATATACTTAATTTCCTTAATGTAAGTTCATTTAAAGAGGCTCTAGAAAAATATGATTTTCAAAAGGCATATTGTGATGCCTGTGCAGCTTTGGATGAAACAAAGCAAGCAGAGGATTATGCTACTGCTTCAAAAAGAATAATGAAAACTTTAGAAGAGGTATGCAAGGAGAATGTGAGTGATGAAGGCGGAAATGTTCTAGTAGTATGCCATGGTGGAATGCTTAGATTAATTATTGATTCTTTGGACAAAAGTTTTAATGTGAGAAATATGGACAATTCAAGTATATCTAAGATTACATATGAAAATGGAAAGTTTAAAGTTGAATCTGTAAATGACAATAGTTATAGTGAAAAAGGTAAGGCTTTAAAAGCACAATTGTAAATACAAAACTAGAATTAAGCATATATCTGCACAAAATAATTATAAGTTTTAGTGCAGGTATATGCTTAAAAATTTAATATTTATTTTAATGACATAAAAAGGAGTTATTGTTTACATGAGAAAAAGGAAAAAGAATATTAGAAGAACGATAATTACAATAATGCTTCTGTGTTTTTCTTTATTAATTGGAGTAGAAATTTACTTTGGTTATGCAGAAAAATATAAGGATATTAATTTAGAACAGCTAAATACAAAATTATATATAGAGGCAGCTGATAAAGCTAGTATTGGGAAGTTGCAAGTAAATTGGCAGTATATGGCTGCCATTGATGGAGTAAGATATAAAAATAATTTTTCTAATGTTACAGATGAAAGTTTAATTGAATTAGCAAATATGTTTTTAGAAGAAAATAGTACAAGCATTAAGCTTAAGAATAGCGAATATAAGTTAGTAGAATTAGACGATGTATTAAAAAAATTATCCTTTAGTAAAAGTCAAAAGGAAAAAGTTTATCATTACATAGATAACTTAAAATATACTGGAACTCAAAAAGATAATTTAAATGATAATTCAAAACAGGAATTTATAAAAGGGATATATCCTCAAGCAGCTGATATATATGATAAATATGGAGTGTTACCTTCTTTAACTATTTCACAAGCAATATTAGAAAGTGGCTGGGGAAAATCAGACTTAAGTGTTAAAGCACATAATTTATATGGAATTAAAGCAGACTCTAGTTGGAAGGGTAATAAAATTAAGATGAATACCTCAGAATATTATAATAAAAAAATTAAAGATGAATTTAGAGTTTATGGTAGTAATGAAGAATCTATAAAGGATTATGGAGAATTTCTTAAAAATAATAAAAGATATAATAAGAGTGGTGTATTTGCAGCGACTCAGTATTTAGAACAGGCAAAAGCTATAGAGAAAGCTGGATATAGTACTGTGGAAAATGATAAAGGTGAAGAAATTTATGCAGAACTTTTAACAGAAATTATACAAGAACAGAATTTGCAGCTTTTAGACTACGAATGTGAGATGAATTACTTTAAGAATAATCAATAATTAAAAATTTAATTATAATAAAATTAATGAGAAAAGATCCAAGGAAAAAGTTGATGTTTCTGAATATAAAATTGGACATTCATTTTTGTATACATACTTTTTGGAGATTAAAGATACCCAAAGCGAGAATTAAACTTATGCAACAATTACCTAAATAAGATACATTTATCTTCCACAGGACTAGTGAAATTTTCGCTGGAAGGTTCTAAATGGCGGCTTGTGGTCATTTCAGCGTGTTCCAGATATAAAATCTGGACATGCTGTAAATGAAACAAGCCCCCATTAAGAACCATCATCAGCTCAATTTCACATGCCTGCTTCCAGAAAAATGTATCTAATTTCTAGCGTAGTGTTACGATTATAATTTCTCAATGATGCATCTATATTCCCTTAATAAGTTTGATTATTAATTTGGATATCTATAAAAAGAATTTAATGATTTCCAAAAGAGTTTAATATATTGATAATTGAGGAGTGAACCTTGATAAATGGAATATATTAAAATTAGAGGTTTGGATGATATAAACATTTTGGTATAATAGAAAAATAAAAGATTTCAAAAATATTCATAGCATTTAATTGAATTAATGATTGGGGATATAAAATGAATGAAAATATAAAAAAATTAAATAATATTATTAAGGTTATAGAAGGGGCAGATAATGATGCTATCTTGCAAGCAGAGAAAAGAATGACTTCCCTTGCAAAACCTTTAAAAAGTTTAGGAAAGCTAGAGGAAATGGCTATAAAGCTTTCTGGTATTACAGGGAAAATAAAAAATAATATTAATAAGAAGTTAGTAATAATAATGTGTTCAGATAATGGAGTTGTTGAAGAAGGAGTTGCTTCAGCACCACAATCAGTTACTCTTTCTCAAACAATTAATTTTACTAAGGGGCTTACAGGGGTTGCCGTTCTAGCAAAAGCTAATAACACAGAACTTATGGTAGTTGATGTTGGAATAAATTATGATTTTGATTACCCAAATGTGATTAATAGAAAAATAAGAAAATCAACAAACAACATTGCTAAAGGGTCAGCTATGAGTTATGAAGAAGCAGCTCAGGCAATTTTAATTGGAATTGAGGCAGTTAATAAAGCACGAAATGAAGGTTATGAGATTATTGGCGTCGGTGAAATGGGAATAGGAAATACTTCAACAAGTAGTGCTGTTTTATCAGCATTAACAGCTATAAGTGTAGAGGATGTAGTTGGAAGAGGAGCTGGAATTACTGATGAAGCTTTCAGAAAAAAAATAAAGGTAGTAAAAAGAGCTATAGAAATAAATAAACCAGATAAGTCAGATCCAATCGAGGTTGTTTCAAAGGTTGGTGGATTTGATATAGCTGCTATGGCAGGAGTTTTTTTAGGAGCTGCTTATTATAAAATTCCAGTAGTTATAGATGGTTTTATATCAGCTGTTGCAGCATTAATTGCTTTTAGGTTAAATAATAATACAAGAGATTATATGTTTACTTCTCATTGTTCAAAAGAAGTGGGATATAATGCAGCTATTAAAGAACTTGGTTTAAGTCCAATTTTAAATTTGGATATGGGATTAGGAGAAGGTAGTGGATGTCCATTGGCCTTTTCGATCATAGATTCAGCTTGTGCAGTAATGAATAATATGGCTACCTTTGAGGAAGCTGAAATTAATGATAGTTATTTAGATGAACTTAAAAAAATGCAGAATAAATAGAAAAGGTATAGAAAGGAGAAGAAAAATGGAGTTAGGACTTATTCACATTTATTGCGGAGATGGGAAAGGAAAGACTACAGCTTCAATGGGGCTTGGAATTAGGGCCTTAGGCAGAAATAAAAAAGTATTGTTAACTCAGTTTTTGAAAGACAATGATACTGGAGAGTTGATTTCTATTGAGAAATTGGGAGAAAATTTTCAAGTATTAAAGGGAGAACCAGTAAGAAAATTTTTCAAATTCATGACTCCAGAAGAACAAAATCAAACAAAGCTTGAGCATGAAGAAAGATTTAGAAAGGTAACGCAAAAAGCAATAGATGAAAACTTTGATTTATTAATTATGGATGAGATAATAGCATCAACGAATTTAAATTTAATAGATTTGGAGGAAGTTGTAGAGTTTCTAAAAAATAAGCCTAAAGGTTTAGAAGTTGTTTTGACAGGAAGAAATCCAAATGAAAAATTAATTGAACTGGCAGATTATGTTTCAGAAATAAAAGCTATAAAGCATCCCTATGAAAAAGGGATAACATCAAGAATTGGTATAGAAAAATAAATTAAGGATAGAAAATGAGATGAATTATTTAATAATTGGTGGCTCAAAAAGCGGAAAATCTGAAGTTGGGGAAAAGCTCGCTCTAGCTTTAAATAACGATAAGGTGATATATATTGCTACAATGAAACCATATGATGAAGAAGATAAAAGGAGAATAGCAATACATATTAAAAATAGAGAAGGGTTAAGATTTATTACTATAGAGAAGCAGAGTAAATTACATGAAATAATTGATAAAATAAATGTTCATGATACTGTATTAATTGATAGTATAACTTCACTTTTAACTAATGAAATGTTTATAAATAATAAAATAATATTTAACCCAAGTGAAACTATTTTAAATGGACTGAAACAAATTATTTTGAAAGCTAAAAATGTAATAATTGTATCAGATTATATTTTTAATGATGCTATTAAGTATGACGAGATAACAGAAAATTATAAAAGAGAACTTGGAAAAATTAATAAAGAGCTTGCTAAATTATGTGATAAGGTAATTGAGTGCAGTTTTGGTAACATTAAATATCATAAGGAAAATTGATTATCAAATTTAGACTGCATTTAAATTCGATTTTTATTTAAACTAATATGAAATTTGTATATTTTTTAGGAGATATTTTTATGAAAAAACTTTATAAGAGCTTTATAATGGCACTTAGTATGTTTACGATACTTCCAACGCCTTATATCGAATGGGATGATGAAGGTGTTAAAAATATGATGAAGTTATATCCTATTATTGGATTAATTGTAGGGTGCATTTGGAGTGTAGTGTATTATTTATTAAGCTTTTTTAATTGTTCAATTATTTTAAAAAGTGTGATAGTCATGGTAGTTCCGTTTATTGTGACAGGTATGCTTCATTTAGATGGTTTTATGGATGTATGCGATGCTATTCTTTCAAGAAGGGATAGAGAAGAAAAGCTTAGAATATTAAAAGATTCGAGAATAGGAGCATTTTCAGTAATATTTTTATTAATTTTATTTTTTCTTCAGTTTGGAGGAATGTATTCTGTTGTAGAAAAAAATATTAAATTTTATTTGCTGATTTTGATTCCAATAATAAGTAGAAGCATTGTCGCATATTTTCTTTTGAGTAGAACAACGATAAAAGAAAGTACACTTGGAACTTATTTCAAAAAAGGAACTAATATTAAGGATAGAATAATAATGTTAATATCATTATTTATAATGATTATAATATCTTTTGTTCTACTAAAGGTTTATGGATTAATTTTGGTATTAGCAGTGGTTATTTCAGTTGCCTTAGCAGTAGAAAAATGTAGGAAAGAATTTGGAGGCATTTCAGGAGATGTCGCTGGATTTGCATTAGTAGTAGGTGAAGTTGTAGGCGTATTAGTATTAGGGATAATGTAAATGTGAAGTTGGAGGAAAAATTGATGATATTAGTTTTTGGGGGAGCTTATAACGGAAAACTAGAATTTATAAAGGAAAAATTTAAAATAGGACAGGAAGAAATATTTTTTTGCAAAGATGAAAAAATCGAATATGATAAGAAAGTCATATGTGGATTACATATATTTATTAGAGCTTGTATTGAACAGAACATTAGCTCACTTGAGATATTAGAGAATAATATAGATTTGATGAAAGATAAGATAATCGTTTGTGATGAAATAAATTCTGGAATTGTCCCTATTGAGCAGCTAGATAGGATTTGGAGAGAAGAAACAGGGAGAGGAATTCAATTTATAGCTAAGAATTCTTCTTCAGTGTATAGAATATTTTTTGGGCTTGAAGAAAAATTGAAATAAATATTTGGAGGTGAAGTTTAGTGATGAAATTAAATTATAAATTTATTACTAAATGTAAACCATGAGAGAAATTAAAGTATATTTAATTAGGCATGGAAAAACTTATTGTAATGAAAAGCAACTATATTGTGGGAAAAGTGATGTGGAATTAAGTGAAAATGGAATAAAAGAATTAAAGAATATTTCAGAAAAATACAAATTTCATAAATGTGATTTCTATTTTACAAGTGGAGCTAAAAGAGCAAATCAAACTATGGAAATTCTATGTTCAAGAAATAAATATAATGTTTTTGATAAATTATTTGAATATGATTTTGGAGATTTTGAGTTGAAATCTTATGAGGATTTAAAAGCATTAAAGGAATATACAGCTTGGATAGATGATATTGAAGGAAAGATAAAATGTCCAAATGGTGAAAATAAATTAGAATTTAGAAATAGAATTAAAGAGGGTTTCATAGAACTCATTAATTTGCTATATGAAGAAAATATTAATACTGCTTTTGGAGTACTTCATGGTGGAAGTATAGGAATGTTGTTGGAAATGTTGTATGATGATAGTAAAAAATTTTATGAATGGCAACCTAAAAATGGTGAAGGCTACGAACTTATAATAGATGTACTAGAAAAAAATAAGTTCAAGATTAGTAAAGTGAGGTTAGTATGATTGAATTAACAATAGGATTTCTTTTAGATATAATAATTGGAGATCCTAATAATCCATTTCATCCAGTTAGAGGAATAGGATATATAGCAAAAAGACTTGAAGCATTATTTAGGAAAATCTTAAAGAAAAGTTTAAAAACTGCAGGTTTTTTAACTTGGATATTCACAATATTAATAGTATTTGCAATTACCTTTGAAATTGTGAGTATATGCAAAAGAATTAATGTTTATTTTGGCGTTATTATTGAAGGAATATTAATATATTTTTGTATAGCATCAAAAGGCCTAGTAGTTGAAGGTTATAAAGTGATTAAGTTTTTAATGAAAGATGATATAGATGGTGCGAGAAAACAATTGTCTTTTATTGTTGGAAGGGATACTGGAAGCTTAAGTAGAGAAGGTATAATAAAGGCAGTTGTAGAGACTATAGCTGAAAATATGGCAGATGGAATTATAGCTCCATTGTTTTATGCAGGAATTTTTGGAGCACCTTTAGCTTTTGCATATAAAGCTGTAAATACCATGGATTCAATGTTTGGCTATAAAAATGATAAATATATGGAATTTGGTTATTTTCCAGCAAAATTAGATGATATCTTTAATTATATTCCTGCAAGGGTAACAGGAGTTTTAATAATAATTGCAGCTGGAATTTTAGGTTATGATTACAAAAATAGTTTTAAAATTTATAAGAGGGATAGGCACAATCATACAAGTCCTAATAGTGCTCATCCAGAAGCAGCTATGGCAGGAGCTCTGGGAGTAGAACTTGGAGGGGCCAATTTTTATTTTGGCAAGCTTGTTGAAAAGTCAACTATAGGAGATAAAATTAAGGAAATAGAAATTAGAGATGTTGATAAAACTGCTAGAGTACTTTATTTATCTTCTTTTATAGGATTTGTCCTTGTTATATTAATAAAGGGCATTATTTTTTATAGCACTTATGTTTAAATTATCAATTAATGATGACTTTTTTTAGAATTTCTTAATTTGAGCTGTAAATACTAATCAGAGAAAATAAATATGTAAGAAGTAAAAGCAGAAGGTACGAGTTTTAGGTGAAAAGCCTATTGGGTTTTCTAGAATTAAAATTATTAAAATAAAAAAATGTTAGAAAATATGGAGGGCTTTTATGGCGAACTTTGGTCATGGTGGAGATGCAAAGGAGTTAAGTAGAAAAAATAAGTTAGAGTATAATAAAATTATTGATTTTTCAGCTAATATAAATCCTTTAGGAATGCCAGCTAGTGTTAAAGAAGCAATAATTGATGGATTAAAGGAAGTTGAAAAATATCCAGATATAACTTATTTTGAACTTAAATGTGCAATTAGTGAGTTTGAAAATATAGATAAAGAAAGTATAATATTAGGTAATGGTGCAGCAGAAGTATTATTTAATATAGTCAGAGGTTTTAACCCTCAAAATGCATTAATACTAGCACCAACATTTTCAGAATATGAAGAGGCAACAAGAGCTGTAAGCGGAAATGTGATTTATTACAACTTAAAAGAAGAAAATAAATTTAAGATACAAGATGATATTTTAGAATATATAAATAGAGAATTAGATGTTTTATTCATATGCAATCCCAATAATCCAACAGGAGTTATTACGCCTAAAGAATTATTGATTAGAATTTTAATGAAAACAAAAGAAAATGATGTTATAACTATAATAGATGAATCATTTTTGGATTTTATTGAGGAAGATGTATCTATGATTTCTTATGTAAATGAATATAATAATTTAATTATAATAAAATCATTAACTAAGTTCTTTGCACTTCCAGGATTAAGAATTGGATATGGAATAAGTGGAAATTTAAAACTAAAAAGAGAAATAGAAAAAATTACTCCTGCTTGGAATATAAATATTTTAGCTGAAATAGCAGCGAAAATTGGTATTAAAGATAAAAAATATATATCAGAATCTATTAAATACGTGATTAAGGAAAAAGAATATTTATATAATGAATTAAAAAAGAATAGTGAATTGAAATTATATGAACCAAGTGTCAATTTTATTTTAATAAAAACTTGCAAAAATATTAATTTGAAGAAGGAACTACTAAAAAGAAATATATTAATCAGAAGCTGTAGTAACTATGAAGGGTTGAATAAGAATTATTATAGGATAGCTGTAAGAACGCATGAAGAAAATGTTATTTTAATCGAGGAGATTAGACGTATATTTGAAGAATTATAAAGTTAGAGGTAATATAAAATATATAGTAATAAGTAAATGAGGTAAGTATAAAATGAGTAAAGAAAAAGTTGTGATTTCATTTAGTGGCGGTAAAGATTGTACTTTATCCATGTATAGGATGATGAAAAAGGAATATGAAATAATCGGATTATTAGTAACCTTTGATAATCAAAATGACTCGTGTTTTCATAGGATACCAAAAAATGTTTTACAAATGGTTTCAAAAGAATTAGAAATTCCTCTTATTGAAGTTGAATGTGGAGAAGGAAAGGAATATGAAAAGGAATTTGAAAAAGCATTAATTGGGGCTAAGAAAAATGGTGCAAAAATATGTGTCTTTGGTGATATTGATATAGAGACTCATAAAAAATGGTGCTTAGATAGATGTGATGCAGCAGGAGTTGAAGGAGTATTTCCAATATGGCAGGAAGATAGAGAAAGCTTGACTAATGAATTTTTAGATTGTGGTTTTAAAGCAATAATAAAAAAGGTTAATTTAAAAGCTTTAGGAGAAGAGTTTTTAGGAAAAGAACTAACTAAAGATGTTGTTCAAGAAATTAAGAAGTTAGGTTGCGATCCAAGTGGAGAAAATGGTGAATATCACACCCTGGTATTTGATGGACCAATATTTAAAAATAGGGTTGCTTTTAACCAAATTAAAAAAGATATAGATGATAATTTTGGTTATCTAGTTATAGATGGGATATAAATACATAAAACTAAACAGTATTTAAAATAAGAGCAGAAGGATTAGTTTTAGTATACCTAAGTATTGGAACTCAAATTTGAGAGGAGTAAAATCAATGGATAAAAAAAATATAATGTTTTTAGGTACAGCATCCTCAGTTGGAAAAAGTACCATAGCAGCAGCTATATGCAGGCATTTGAAAAATCAGGGTTTTAGTGTAGCTCCTTTTAAGGCGTTAAATATTTCATTGAATTCATATGTAACTAAAGATGGATTAGAAATGGGAAGAGCACAAGTGGTTCAAGCGGAAGCTTGTAAAATAGAACCAGATGCTTTAATGAATCCAGTCTTATTAAAACCAAGTGGGAATTGTACGCAGGTAATTTTAAATGGAAAGGTTTTTCGTAATATTGAACCTTATAAATATAAGGAACTTAACAAAAATTTAAAGAAAAAAGTAAAAGAAGCATATGAAAAACTTAAAGAGGATTATGATATAATTGTTTTAGAAGGCTCTGGAAGTTGTGCAGAAATAAATTTAAAAGATAGTGATATTGCTAATATGGCAATGGCTGAAGTGGCAAATGCACCCGTGATTTTAGTATCAGATATTGATAGGGGGGGAGTTTTTGCTTCAATCGTTGGAACTATTCAATTATTATCAGAAGCAGAGAGAAGTAGAATCAAAGGTGTTATAATAAACAAGTTTAGAGGAAATGTAGAATTATTTAAGCCTGCAATTAAGCAATTGGAGGAAATTATTAAAATTCCTGTACTTGGAGTTATGCCTTATGAAAAGTTTGACATTGAAGACGAAGATAGTGTGACTGAAAGAATCAAGAATAGTGAAGAAGAAGGAACTTTGGATATTGCTATTATAAGACTTTCACATATGTCAAATTTTACTGATTTTAATATATTAGAAAGAATGCCAGGAGTAACAGTAAGATATGTTACTAAACCATCTGAGTTAAAAAATCCAAACTTAATAATAATACCTGGAACTAAAAGTACCATAGAAGATTTGCAAAATATTAAAGAAAATAAATTATTTAATAAAATCAAAGAATTAAAAGCAAATGGAGCTCCAATCTTTGGAATATGTGGTGGATATCAAATGTTAGGAACGTGTATTCTTGATAAGTTAGGAGTTGAAGGAGAGATTTCTCAGGAAGATGGTTTTGGATTTCTGGATATTAAAACAAGGTTTAACGAAACTAAGATCACAAAACAAACTAAGGGTGAAATACTATGTGATCTTAAATTAATAAGAAATATTGAGGCAACCACCATAAGTGGATATGAAATTCATAATGGAATAAGTAAAATAGGTAAGAAAGCAATTCCATTTATAAAAGATTTAGAGGGTAATGTGGTTGGAGTATGTGACGAAGAAAAGATGGTTGCAGGAACTTATCTTCACGGGTTGTTTGATTCTGAGGAATTCATGAGTTTATTTGTAAAGTCTCTCAAAAAATACAACAATATAATAACATCTGAAGAAATGGTTATTGAAAAAATTAATGAATATAAAGATAATCAATATGATAAATTAGCTAAATTGCTTGAAGAAAATATAAATCTAGAAAAATTAAAAGAGATTATTGAAATTTAGGTTTAGAGGTGAAGAGAATATGTTGACAGTTACAGAAGAAAGGTTATTAAAATACATAGAAGATCGTGCAAGAGAAAACATTAAAGGAAAAAAATTTTATAAAACCACAGATGTATTAGAACAAGCTTTTTGGATATCTGAAGAAAAGGCCTATGAAGTTTTAAAGAATATAATCTCTAGAAAAAATATAGGAAATTCTAAAGAAGCTATTGTAGATGAATATATTGATATGCTAAAAAAAGGATATGGATCAATACAGGAGCAAGTAGAAGTTTTTGGCGGTGATAAAGTTTCAAGTGTACTTTATACAGCACAAAAAAGGGTGAAAACTTTTAGTGGAGGATCTTTTTTTGATGTGTTAAGGGAAGTGTATAAGGTTCCAGAAGAAGAAATTTTTCCTTTAACAGAGAAGTATTTGAATTTTTTAAATTCTAATCTATTTGCCTATAGATTAGAGAAAGAAACTTTTCATAAGTTTTTACAATCAGATTTAGAGGAATTGGACAAGCAATTTAGTCGATTTGTGAATTTATAAATGTAAGTATTGTATTTAGGTTTAAATAAAGTTTATATAAAAGCAGTGAAATTTGAGCTTATGGATATTATAATAATCATCCGGCATCAAATTGATCACTGCTTTTGCATATAATATATATTATATAAGTTTTTTATTTTATGTAAATCTAATTTTTATATATCTTTATATAAAGTATGTTTAAAATTAGTAATTAATTCATAAGCTGTGTCATAATCAAAAACATTCAATAGATTCTTGATTTTATTTAGAATTATAAATTGGCTTTCAGTTAAATCATATTCCAATAATTCATTTAAATATTTGTTGCTAGAATCCAAGTCGAAATTATCGATTGTGTTAGCTATATTAGTAACTATAGTTATTAAATCTTGAAAATTAAATTCCTTAATTTTAGGTTGGGGAACTGTAGTTTCTTTTGTAATTACAAATTCAATATTAGATAAAAGGGTAGTATATTTATTAAGTAAAAGATCAACATTCTCTGTAATGAATTTTAAATCTTTATTTGTTCCAGCGATTTCATGAAGTTTAGCTAACTGGCATAGGCTTTCATCTCCAATTAAAGCAGCAACAGTTTTTAGAGCATGTACCTCTATAGTATAATTTTCAATATCTTTATTATTCGCAAAATCTTTAATTATATTTATTTTATTTTTACCATCATAATAAGCAACTGAAAGAAGTGAAAGATAATTATCCATATTGCCACAGCAATTTTTAATTGCTTTTCTTGTATTAACATTCTTTATTTTTATTTCATTTGTTATCTTTGCTGGTTTTTCTGTAAAGGTTATTTCTTCAATATATTCTTTTGGAAGATAACTGCGAAGAATTTTATTTAATTCAAAAATTTTTATTGGCTTTTCTAAATAATCATTAAAACCGTTCTCAACATAGAGAGCGAGTGAATTAGAAGAAATGCTTGCAGTTAAAGCGATTATTGTAATGTTTTTCAAATGTTCTTCTTTCTTTTCACGGATCTTAGAAGTTGCTTGAATTCCATTTAGAATTGGCATTACAATGTCCATAAAAATAATGTCATATGAATTGTTTTTTAGTAATTCTAAGCATTCCTCGCCACTATGTGCAGTTGATATATCCATAGCAAAACTACTCATTATGTCTCTCTCAATTGTTAAGGTTACATTACTATCATCAACAATCAATACTTTAGCTTTAGGAGCAATAAAAGGTTTTACAATAATATTTTTTGATGTGACCATATCTATTTACCTCCTAAATCTTCAATATATGATTGTGAGATATAAAGAAAGGAATCACTTACTGATAAAAATACATCGACAATAGCTGGTTCAAAATGGGTTCCAGTCCCTTGTGATATTATTTCAACAGCTTTTTCATGGCTGAATGGTTTCTTATATACACGTCTTGAGGTAAGCGCATCATAGACATCAACAATAGCCATAATACGTGCACATAAAGGAATATTATATTCTGAAAGGCCATATGGATATCCAGTACCATCCCATCTTTCATGATGACAAAGAGCCATATCTTTAGCTATAAATAGAAAATTTTCTTCATTTGAAGCATCTATTACCTTTTGGAGTGCAGCCCCTCCTAAGATAGTATGTTGTTTCATGTAATCACGCTCATTTTTATTATAATCTTCTGTTTTTAGAAGTATGTTATCAGAAATGCCTATTTTTCCTATATCATGAAGAGGGGCTGAACGAATAATGTTGCGAATATAATCTTCTGTAAAAATATCTGGATATAATCCTGCATCAACCATTGCTAATACTAAGATTTCTATATATTTCGCTGTTCGCTTAATATGTCCACCTGTTTCACCATTTCTGCATTCAACTAGCTCTGCAAGTCCAACAACGATACTGTCTTGCAAGTTTTCTATAGTTTGTGTTTTTTTAAGTACAAGATATTCAAGTTCCTTTCTGTACCGTGCAAGTTCCAAATGAGTATTAATTCTAGTTAGCATTAATTCAGGTACGAAAGGTTTACTTATAAAATCTACAGCACCAAGTTTAAGGCATTTTAATTCACTTTCAATATCTGTTGATGAAGTCAAAAATATAACTGGTACTTTATTTAATCTATCCATTGATTTAATAGTACTCATTACTTCATATCCATTTATACCAGGCATATTTATGTCAAGTAATATTAAATCTGGAGTATTTTTTAGTAAGAATTTCATCGTTTGTATAGCAGAAGTCAACAGCGTGACGTTATAATATGGTTTTAAAACCTGTTGTGAAAATTTTAAATTAGTCACGCTATCATCCACGATCAAGATATGTTCCATATGATTCCCCCTAACTAATTTTTAAAAAATATATTTGGAATCTATATACTAAATAAAGTGTTCTCATTTAGCCCCGATATAAATAACATTTAATAATAGTATATTTATTTTTAAATTATAACTAAATGACAAATTTAAGTAACTATATATTAAATAATTATATAAGTTTTAAAAAAAAATATAAATTAACAATCCCCTAATATTATTTTAGCAGAATTATGGCAATAAGTAAAAGATAATGTAAAATAATGAAGGGGTAAATAAAATTTTAATTAAATGTATAAATATTGTAGTTTACGTAAGAAGTAAGAGTATTTTTATAATTTAAATTTGAGAAAAATTGATGGAATTTTCGACATCAACTTGTAATTATTCGCTTTTACTTCTTACCTATTTTAAAATGCTAGTTTGAATCTGACATACTTATTATTTTAATACTCTGAGTATTGCTAATAATATAAGCAGAGCACCAGAAAGCCAGGACAAGTTTAAATTTAATTTTTGTGCAAATTTTTTCCCAAGGAAACTACCAAAGGAAACTGCAATAAGGCCGATAATAAAGCAGAGTACTAAAACTTCAAAATAATTTACATTGCATAAACTTGAGCCAATTCCAACAGCAAGACTGTCTAATGATAAGGCTAATCCTAAATAGAAGGATTCTTTAATATTTAAAGATTTAGAATTATCAAAATCTGCTTTAATTTCATCTGCATAGACCTGTAGAATAAATTTAAAATCAAAAATTTTAAAGGTTAGTGGTTTGTCTGACCTAGAATATTTGGAAATATATGATTTAAAAATACTTTCAAACAACCTGTATGTTCCTAGTAACATTAAGAGAAAAAAACCTAAAATTACGGGGAGATTACTTGGAAGAAAACTTTTTAATATAGAACCAATAAGTAAAGAACAAGCTAGTGTGATTGTACATACGAGGTTTATAATAATTTTTGATATATGAGGAATATGAATTTTAGAAGTCCCATAAGCAATGCTTGCTACAAAGGAATCTATACATAAGGATGATACTAATAATAAAGATTCAAGCATAAATATTACCTCAGAAGTTTTGATACACTTTATAATATGAAAAATAATTACTATTAGTGACAAATTTTGAGGAATTATTTAGTAAAATATTAACTCGGAATTAAAATTGAAATAAATTATAGATATCCAAAGCAAGAATTAGACATATGCGGAACTTACCGAAATTAAACACATATTTATTACAGCGAACTAATGAAATTTTCGCTGGATGGGTTCTAAGTGGAAGGATGCACCCATTTCTGCATGTTCCTAAAGTAAATTTATGACAAGCAGAAAGTGGAACAACCTTAGAGGAAACTCGACTCACATTCGTTCGCTGAGTAAGCGATTCACACCAAATCATAGATTTGGGTTCACTGCTTAACAACCAATTTCATATGCCGCTTGCACAAATATGTATCTAATTTCTAGTGTAGTGTTACGCTTATAATTTCTCAATAGTATATGTATATTCCATTTATAAGTTTGATTATTTATTTGGATATCTATAATAATACTTGTAAACTTAGTATATTAGATTAAAGTTGAAGTAAAATAAGATAGTTAACTTTGTGAATAGTATAAGTTGGATTGATAACTTACAATTGTACATTGATAATTGCAATATATATATTATAATTAGATTATGTAGTAAATTTCAAATGTAGAAAGATTGCACATCAAAAGAAAACTATATTATTAATAAAAGATATTACAGAAGTTAAGTTAGTTATATCATGAGTATTAGTAATAATTGTATTAGCAACAAATGGAGGAGAAATATGTATAAATTAATAGCATTAGATATGGATGGAACTTTATTAACAACAGATAAAAAGGTTTCGATTAAGACTCAAGCTGCAATAAAGGCGGCAGAAGCAAAAGGTGTTAAAGTTGTACTGGCATCAGGAAGACCATTAATTGGTTTAACCAAGCATTTAGAAGAACTTGATTTAATGAAAGATGAAGATTATGTTTTGAGTTTTAATGGTGGATTAGTTCAAAATGCCAAAACAAAAGAAATTGTATCTAAGTTACCATTAAAAGGTAAAGATTTAAAATACTTATATGAGATAAGTAAAAAAAATAATGTAAATATTCATGCCTTTTCTGCAAGAGAAGGATTAATAGCTCCTAAAATTAGCAAATACACAGAGTATGAGGCAGAAATAAATGAAATAGATATAAATGTAAGGGATCTTAATGAAATTGATGATGAGGAAGACATTATTAAAGTTATGATGATTGACCCACCAGAAATATTAGATCCAGCTATAGAAAAATTACCTAGTGAAGCTTATGAAAAATACAATGTATTTAAGAGTTCGCCTTTCTTTTTAGAATTTACTAACAAGGAAGTAGATAAAGGATTAGGTTTGAAAAAGCTTGCAGAGTATCTTGGTATAAAACAAGAAGAAATAATTGCTTGTGGTGATGCAGCTAATGACTTATCTATGATAAAGTATGCTGGACTAGGAGTTGCTATGGCAAATGCAACTTCAGATGTAAAGGAAATAGCTGATTTTATTACTACATCAAATGACGAAGATGGAGTAGCAAATGTAATAGAAAAATTTATTTTATAAGATATGCTTTATGGGTAAATAATATATGGGGAAGAATAAAATTTATATGTTCAGCAAAATTAAATATAGAAAAGTAGCTGATGCCTTAAAAAATGGGAATTATATAGTGAGTGGGAGGGGATACGAGCTATGAGATTAGTCCCAATTGAAAGTGTAAAGCCTAATACAGTTCTTGGCAAAACCTTATATGATGTAGACGGTAGAGTTTTGCTAAGGGCGGGAGTTGTTTTAAGAGAAGTTACAATTGCAAAAATAAAAGAAATAAATATTTTATCTATATATATTGTTGATAAATATAGTGATGAGGAAATTGACGACATCATAAAACCAGAGATAAGACAAAAAGCAATTATAACTATAAAAGAAGCCTTTTCCAATATTGGAAGACTTAACACTACTGATCAAGAAAGAAATAAAGAAAGTGATTATACGTGGCAAGAACAAAGCTATTTTTATAATATAGGGAAAATGGCAGTTAATATAATTGAAGATATTTTAAAGCATAAAGATGTACTGTTGGCTTTAGTTGATATAAGAAGTATGGATAATTATATGTATTCTCATTCAGTAAATGTTGCTGTAATATCACTTACAATAGGAATAACTTTTCAGATGCCCAAAAAGAAATTGGAAGCTCTTTGTATAGGTGCTTTGATTCATGATATTGGAAAATCATTTTTGCCAAAGAGACTATCTGACATAGAAGCTGAATTAACTGCTGATGAAAAAGAAATGATTAAGCAACATCCGAGATTAGGATATAAATATTTATCAAGTACTTATAATATAAATAGTTTAAGTAAAATGATTGTATTACAGCATCATGAGAGACCAGATGGGAAAGGTTATCCAGATAGATTAAACAAAGATAATATTGTGGATTTGAGTTATATAGTAAGCATTGCGGATGCTTATGATAATTTATCAACAGATTTACCTGAAAAAAGAGCTATGTTTCCTAGTGATGTATTAGAGTATTTAATGTCTAATGCTGGATCAATGTTTGATTATAATATTGTTAATATTTTTTGCAGAATTGTTATTCCTTATCCAAAGGGAACTATAGTGGAAATCAGTACTGGAGAAAGGGCATTAGTAAGAGAAACAATCCCAGGTTTTCCGCTAAGACCAATTTTGAAAATAATTGAGAGCCAGAGAGTAACTAGGATTGGTGATGAAATTAATTTAATTAAAGAAATTTCTATAGTAATTACAAAAGTTGTACATGATGTATAGAGTGGTAAAGTATTAGTAATATAGAGTTAATATGAAGACACAATAAAAAGTTACAAGTGATAAGTAATTGTAAACACTTATCACTTGTAACTTTTCTTATTTTTCAGGAATTTATAATGCAGTAAAATCTGTGGATAATGTATAAAGTTAATTTTTACAAATATCTATAAATTCAAATTTAGTAACGTCAAATAGACCCTTATCAGTAATTTTCAAATCTGGAATCACTGGTAATGACAAAAATGACAATGTCAAAAATGGATTGAAATTAATATCTGGAGCTATAGCTTTAATAGCAAAATGAAGATTTTTTAAATCATCTTCAATTTCATGATACTGTCTGTTAGTCATAAGCCCTCCAATTTCAAGGGAAATATGAGCTAGGATAGTTTCATCTTTAACTATAATTATTCCACCATGCATTTTTTCTAACTCTTTAGCAGCAAATAGCATATCTTTATCATTTGTACCTGCAAGGATTAAATTATGGGAATCATGAGCAATAGTAGTTCCAATTGCACCTTCCTTAAGACCTAAGCCTTTTAATATTCCAAGGCCAACATTTCCAGAGCCTTTATGTCTTTCAATGACTGCAATTTTTGCTAAATCATCTTTAGGCGAAGGTTTGAATTCTGTATAATTATTATGATTCATAGATTTTATATCATCAATATTTAATTCTAAATGAATACTTTCTAATTTGTTTGGAATTATTTCTATTACATTTAATTTAGTGTTATCCTTACGTTTTATGCTAATGGTAAAGCTATTTTCACTAAGAAAGGGTAAATTAACAGTATTGCTGTATAAGCCAGAAGCTTTTTTTACTAAACTAGCGTTGTAATTAGTAATTTTATTGTTATCAACAATAAGTTTTCCAGCCTTAAATACTTTAGAAATCTTAAATTCTTCTAAATTATCCAAAATAATAAAATCAGCAATATATCCAGGAGCAATAGCACCCTTATCATTTAATTTATAAAGATTAGAAGGATTAATAGTTGCCATTTGAATTGCAGTTTCAGGTTTCAAACCATTCTTTATAGCATAAACAATAGAATTATTAATTGAGCCATTGTTAGCAATATCATCAATATGTTTGTCATCAGTACAAAAACAAAATCTACTGCTATTATTTTCATTTACCGCTGGTAGTAATTCTTTTAAATTTTTAGCAACAGTACCTTCTCGAATTAGGATATGCATTCCTCGTCTGATTTTTTCAAGGGCTTCATTTGCATTGATACATTCATGATCTGTTAAAATGTGAGCACTTCTATACGTGTTTGACATCATAGGTGTAAAACCAGCTCCATGCCCATCAATTACTTTATTATTATGTACAGCATCATAAATTTTATCAATAATATTTTCTTTACAATAGGCTACAGAGGGATAATCCATAACTTCAGCCAAACCTAGAATTCTATCATTTTTATAATAATTTATGAGATCTTGAGATAATAAGGTAGCGCCAGAACTTTCAAAACAAGTTCCAGGAACACATGAAGGAAGCATGAAATATATATCAAAAGGAAGGTCTTTTGAAGAATTTAGCATAAAATCTATGCCATCAGTGCCCATTACATTAGAAATTTCATGAGGATCAGCAATAATAGAAGTTATTCCGTTTAATAAAGCATACTTAGAGTATTCTGCAGGGGTAACTAAGCTGGATTCTATATGACAATGTGAGTCAATAAGGCCGGGACAAATATATTTGTTAGTACCATCTATAATTTCTTCACCATCGTAATTTCCAATACCAACAATATAACCATCTTTGATTCCTATACTGCCAACAAATCTATCTTTATTAAAAACATCTATTATAGTTATATTTTTAATTACTAAATCACATTTGATTTCTTTTCTAGATGCTTTTATAGTGTTTATTAATGTTTGTTTATTCAAAGTAATATCCTCCTCCTAATAATCATCATATTATAAAAAAAGCGCAAAGCGCAATCACGTTAAAATATATTTTTATTATTATAATTAAGTTAATTACTATTGTCAAAAAGATAAAAGGTTTACAATAAAATAAATTTTATTTCACGTATGATTTGGAATATATGAAGTGAAATTTTATTTATATATACGTATATTAAAAAAATATAGGAGATGAGCATTTGTTAAAATAGTGATCTTCTATATTTATATATAATTAAATAAATTCTATGCATGTGGGAGTTGGAATATTCTCAGATTTTATGAAAGTAAGTACTCCTGTTAATTGATTAATAGAGAATATTGTTATATTGTCA
Source organism: Clostridium sp. YIM B02555 (assembly GCF_022320955.1). Lineage (NCBI taxonomy): Bacteria > Bacillati > Bacillota > Clostridia > Eubacteriales > Clostridiaceae > Clostridium > Clostridium sp. YIM B02555. The sequence continues at coordinate 34,957 of NZ_JAKJJY010000028.1, forward strand.
GAATTCTCGTTAGCACTAAGTAAAAAGTTTCCTGTTGGATCTAATTGAAAATCTCTAGGAGAATCACCGTTGCAAGAAAATGAATCGATATATTTTAAGTGGCCATTATTTTTGTCAATTAAAAATAAACTTATTGAATTATTTCCTCTGTCAGAAGTATATAAAAATTTATTATTATTATGAATTCTAATTGCACCTCCAGATTTTTTCTCAGTGTAATTAGGTGGTAAACTACTCAAAATTTGAATATTTTCAAAGAGATTTTCTGAATTTACGTTATATTTAAAAACAAAAATTTCAGAAGTTAATTCACTTATTACATAATAGTATTCAGGGAATGTTTTTGAATAAGTAACATGTCTTGGTCCTGTTCCAGCAGGAAATGTATAATTAAGATTATCCTTATAATTAAGAGTACCATCATTAATTGTTGAAACCATCAGTTTATCAGTTCCTAAATCTATTGAAATAATATAATTTTCATCATGTGTAAACATTGAACAATGGATATGAGGTTTTTCTTGTCTTGAAATATTTATACTATGTCCACAATGGCTTCCTAAAATAGGAGAATCTAAAATTAATCCATCTAAGGTTTTATATATAAGCATCTTATTTTCATGATAATTTGATGAAATTAGTATTTGTTTATCTTTGCTTATACTTACATGACACGGTGGTTTTTCTTCTGAGATATAGTTATTTATTATATTTAGCTCATCTTTTTCTTCCCAATATTTAAAAGAGGAGACCCCAGCTTTTTTATCATCTTTGCAGGAAGAATATAGAATGTGTCTATCTCTATCAATAGATAAATATGTAGGGTTTTCTATTTCAAAAGCTAAATTTACTTTTTCAATATGACCTGATGTAGTATTAAAATTAATTCTATAAATTCCTTTACTATTATTCTTAGTATATGTTCCGATATATCCAATTGCGATATTATTATTTGACATAAATACACGAACTCCTTTTTCTTACATATGTATTAGTATAGCATAAAGCTAAAAACAAAGCACAGTAATAAGATTATTATGTGAGGGTTTGTGATATATATACAGATTTAATTAACTTAAGTCGTGCTGCAATGTTGATTACAAAAGGAATTTTGATATAATAAATTATAAGCAAAAAATAGTAATGTCTATAATTTTTTAGTTATAGTAAAAGCACTTGCTGAGAAGTATATCATATGGATAATGTGAGGGTTACTGTTTTCAGTAATATTATCCTATGAGTAAGAAATATTTAAATAGAAGGGGGACTTAGGAATGCCAATAAAAATTCCTATACAATTACCTGCGTTTCAGGTTTTATCTAATGAAAATATCTTTGTAATGAATGATGAAAGGGCTAATACTCAAGATATAAGACCATTAAAAATAGCAATTTTAAATTTAATGCCTAAAAAAATAGTTGCTGAAAATCAATTGTTGAGATATTTATCGAATACACCTTTACAAGTTGAAATAACACTTATTCAAACAAAAACTTATATTTCACAAAATACACCATCAGAGCATTTAGATAAATTTTATAGTTATTTTGATGATATAAAGGATCAAAAATTTGATGGACTGATAATAACAGGTGCACCAGTAGAAAAAATGGAATTTGAAGAGGTTACATACTGGAATGAACTCACTAAGATAATGGAATGGAGCAAAACTAATGTGTTTTCTACAATTCATATTTGTTGGGCATCTCAAGCAGGCTTATATTATCATTATGGAATACCTAAATATGATTTGGAAGAAAAGATGTTTGGAGTATTTCCACATTGGGTAAATGATGAAAAAGCAGATCTTACTAGAGGTTTAGATGATGTATTTTATGCACCTCATTCAAGACATACTGAAGTGAAACGGGAAGATATTGAGAAAGCACCAGAATTAGAGATTTTATCTGAATCTGAAGAAGCTGGTATATTTATTGTCGCAACAAAGGATAGAAGAGGCGTGTTTATTACAGGTCATATGGAATATGACAGAAATACACTTAAAGATGAATATATTAGAGATAAAGAGAAAGGTGATAATGTAGCAATACCTAAAAATTATTTCAAGAATGATGATGTGAATGAAACTCCTAAGTATATATGGAGGGCAACAGCAAGTTTAGTTTTTGGAAATTGGTTAAATTACTGTGTATATCAAAATACACCTTTCGATCTTAATAAACTATAAATTAATAAAAAATGACATGCTTTAATTTTGATAATTTCATAAGCATGTCTTTGTTTTTTTCTATTGATTTATTAAATTTTATGGACTAAACTTAGGATAAATAAAAATGTGTAAAAGAGTAATAGTTTAATATATTTGGAAATATTAAATAGGGGTAAAGTAATGAGAAGAGAGTATTTATGTAAGTTCTTATTAATTAGTATATGTATAATTTTGATTTTATCAGCAATAAATTGTCATGATTTATTTACATGGGCACTAGAAGTATTACCGGCTATAATAGCGGGGGTAGTATTGATAGTTACATATAATAAATTTAAATTTTCAAATTTCACTTATTTGCTTATATGGATTCATGCAATAATATTAATAATAGGTGGGCATTATACGTATGCTGAAATGCCATTGTTTAATTGGATAAAAGATATTTTTCATTTAAGTAGAAATTATTATGACAGGGTAGGACACTTTGCACAAGGATTTGTTCCTGCAATAGTTCTTAGAGAAGTGTTTATTAGAAATAAAGTAATAAAAAACAGAGCATGGACTAATTTTATTGTGATTTCTATATGTCTTGCAGTTAGTGCTTCTTATGAATTGATAGAATTTGCTGTTGCAACATTTACTGGGGAAGCAGCAGATGCTTTTTTAGGAACTCAGGGAGATGTTTGGGATACTCAATGGGATATGACGTTTGCATTGATTGGAGCAATTTTTTCAATAATAGCATTAGGGAAGTATCATGATAAATTATTGGAGAAATTATAATTGCTCCAGTACCCTTTGATAAGTAAATTAAATTATTGTAAATAATATATAAAATGAGGTGTATTATAAATGAATAAAGAAAATAATTCAAAACATTGGAAATTTGGAATTTTTTATTATAATCCAGATGACCCATCAGAAGTTATTGAAAAAAATAATGGGAAAGGATCAACAATTAACTTTGCAAGTAAAGGTGGAAGAAGAACTTTTGCCCTTATGATGATACCTGCCTATATAGCAATTATTTTAGTCATAGCAATATATTTATTTTTCGTTTAATTTCTGTATGTAAGTTATGTATAATTAATAATTAAAATACAATATGATTAATCCAATTTCAATAAAAAGTATGAATGGTACACCAAACTTAAATTTTATATGTTTGGTTTTATGTCTAAAAGCAGACATTCCAAACAACATACCAATAGAGCCACCAATTATGGAAATACCAATAAGTGTATTTTCAGGTATTCTCCATTCCTTGTGAATAGCCTTTTGTTTATCAATAAGCATGATGATAAAGCCAACTAAATTAATTACTAATAAATATGCTAGAATAATTTTTAACATAAGTTTCACTCCTAAATAAATAATGTAAATTATAACAATATAATTTATTTTAGAGTATAAACCTAGTATAGTAAAGTATATTGTAATTTCAACCGCCTAAAGTAACATCCTGTTCATCATACCAAGCTAGAGCATTATAAAAATCTTTAGTTTTAAAATCAGGCCAATAATTTTCTAAAACATAAAAATCTGCGTAAACAGCTTGAATAGGCAACAAACCACTTAAACGTCTACGTCCACCCCAGCGAATTATCAAATCAATTCTAGAAATATCCTTTGAATGAATGTAATGTTGAATGTTTTTATTAGAGGCACTGCTATTTTTTAATAAATTTAAATCCCACTCCCAACCATAATTAATTAAAAAGTTTACCTTTATTCCACCATTACCGAATTTTCTTCTTGTGGTGAAAGGTAATAATTCAACTGGAAAGCAATTAGATTTTGTATTTCCCAATACTAATATTTCACAATCTTCTTTAGTTAAGAGAATTACTGAATCGATGCACGCCTTGGTAAAAGCTATTTTTTGATCTTTGGGACGTTTAGTATTATCTACAGTAAAACCATAAAAGGTCACTTCTTCAACCTGTTCTTTTTGGCATAACTTAAAAACTTCAAGTCCGGGATTTATACCATGCTGATATCCCTTATCTTTAGTCATAGAATTAAACATAGCCCACCGTCTATTTCCATCAGGAATAATACCTATATGTTTTGGAATGCGCATTTTTAGATCACCTCATAAATTTTAATTTTGCCTTTTAGAGTATATCCAAATGGGAGAAAAAAATACACACAGATAAAAAAAGCGCGAAGCGCAACCAAGATCATAATGAAAAAAACAAGAACCTATGGAAATAGTGTGAAGGACAATTAGAAACTTATTTGTCCAACCAAGATCAGGATTTATGCAGTTTCTCATTCTAATTATCAAAACATGCGTAATTGAGTTTCTAGTCAAATTTATTTTTTTATGTATTGGAAAAAGACATATTTCCGCTTTAGGACAAAAAACACCCACAGACATTCTCAGAAGAGAAAATCCGTGGGTTTCCTTATATTGATATATTTAGTGTTACTATTTGTCTCGACATTACAGATATTTTTTTCCTTCGACCCATGCATTTCCAGCTTTATCACCTAATGAAAAATAGCTGTTGCTGAACGAATCAAAAAATAACATTCCTGTTTTCTTGGCATCAATTATGCCGGTGTTATCTAATACTGACTCATCTGCCGCTACATTGACAATTCTGGCAAGTACAGTAGTGAAATTATTTGATCTTACAACCTCTATGAGTTCGCATTCGATGACTAGTGGACTGCCTTCGATGATAGGGGCATTGACGTGTTCACTCTTTACAGCCTTCAAGCCTGCTTTTTCAAATTTATCAGGAACTCTATGGCCGGTTACAATTCCAAAGTAATCAACTTCCTTTATCAAATTCTTATTAACAAGTGCAACAGTAAATGCACGTCTCTTTTTAATATTATCATGCGTCTTACTACGTGGACCAATACATAATGAGAGATCACCGGCATTTGTCCTTGTACACTCATGCAAATTCATCACATTGACTGTTCCATCATCATTATAAGTGCCAACCATTAAAACCGGCGCTGGATAACCATACGAAAAAGCATTTGGACCTAAATTTTTCATCATAATAAACAACCTCCTCTCAGTTCTTCTCTCTCAAATGAAGTCCGTCGCGGTAAGCATCACCGACCTTTTTACCAACGGACAGATATGACTTATTCATCCAATCGAAAGTGATCGGATGGAATTTTTCAAATGATACCTTTCCATCTTCTCCAAGAATCCGTTCATCCAGACTTACATTGACGATTTCGCCTACCAGTCTCCAGGTTTCCTCATCATAGCTCTTCACTCTGCACTCAACGGCAAAAGGAAGCTCATCGATAATCGGTGAATCTACGAATTCGGACTTTGTTGTATGGAATCCGGACTCTTCAAACTTATATTCCATTTTATTTCCAGTTGTTATACCAAGGTAATCACAGGCAACTTCATTTTCCACATCCGCCATACTTACAACAAAGGAACCTCTGCCAAGAATACCCTTTAACGTATTTCTCTGGGATGCTACGGTAATAGTAATTTCTGTCTCATTCGTGATTCCGCCCCATACTGCTAACATGGCGGTCGGCTTTTCAGCCTCATCATAAGATGAAATCATCAAAACCGGCATCGGTGTGATGTATGGCTTTGCTCCGATATTTTTTCTAGACATATTTATCCTCCTTAAATTCAGGATGTCGGGTTCTCCACTCCCAGTGCTTTTGTCATTTTGATCATCTGTTCTTCTGCAGCCTTACGTTCTGCAAAGAAATCATAATAGTATGAGAAATCATAATCGTTACTAATCCATCATATAGATTTTCATCTTCCAAATCAGCGCTAAATATTAACTTGAATTATGGCATATTTTAACCTACAATTAGATACAAGTATATCTGATTTGCCAAAAACGTTGCAATGCTTGAAATAATTGCTCAGAAATCTGAAGAAAGGAATGTTGTTATGTCTTGGAATTGCGATACCGAAATTGATCACGCATTAGAAAAACTCGGTCGGGACTTTCCACACCTCAATTGGGACTTTAGCTCGGATCCGTCATCAGGAAATAACGAACTGATTTCGCATTGGTTAGGAGAGAAATCTGAGGAAGTTATGGTGTGTGCATTTAAAGGAAAAAAAATTGATGAGCGTTTTCACCGCCAGGAGTTTTTTTTCATTCATTTTGCCTACCACGGAGATTATGATGCATTAAGCGCCAACTATAACAATCGGATCACGGTAAAAGAAGGAGACTGCTATATAGGTCAACCCTACAGTGGCTATGCTGTTAAACATGATTCTGATCACGAATGTATTATTCTCGGAGTACTGATTCGTAAAGAAACCTTTTTCCGAGAATACCTGAGTGTGCTCTCAGCAGATAACTCCATGCTTAATTTTTTTCTGGAACCACAGAAAAACAAATATGCAGAAGAGTTCGTTCATCTTGAAATTCCAGCTTCTTCGCCAATCTGGCAGCTGCTGAATGTCATGATTCTTGAATATGCCCATAAAACAGAGGACTCACAGAAAATTTTAAAACCTATGGTCATGTCCCTTGCAATGTATATTTCTTATGAGTACAAGCGTCAGCATCTACCTACTGGTACGACATTAATTGACCGGATTATGGAATATATCGAATCACACTCTGATTCTGTAACATTGAATGACATTGCATCCCATTTCGGATATCACCCAGTTTATATTTCCCGTCTTTTGCCGGAAAAGACAGGTAAGACCTTTTCTGCTCTGCTAGCAGAATCACGTATGCGAAGAGCCAAGCTATTATTGGATCATACGGATCTTTCCATTGAAAAAATTGCTGATATGCTCGGATACAGCAATAGCAGCAATTTCTATAAGGCCTTTAAACAGTATTATGGTACTTCTCCTCGTCAGCTTTAATGGTCAATGTTACGGCTCGTGAAATGCATCAATAACGTTATTAAACCATTTTTTCAACCATAATACTGATTAGTTCATCATGCAAGATCTCACCTTTATTAAATTTAGTACAGTCCTAAAGAAACTGGCTGCTTCTGCTCGTCACCTGCTTTTGTGCAGTCTTCAGATGCTCACAAAGATCAGCCAGTTCTTCAAAGCCTATCTCTGTTTTTTCGGTCGGAGCGAGTTCTAAAAGAGATTCCGCTAATGCAAATTTATACGATTCCGCATTCATTCCAAACTTAAAGCTTTTCAATACAAATCAACTTTGAATATTAAATATTGAACATTGATAATTGAAATATATATAATAAAAAAAACCTAAGTATAAATAAGGGAATATTATACTTAGGCTAGCCATAAAATGACTGAAATTATATTTTATAAGGGGTAAATAACAATCAACTACTTTATAATATTATTATAATCATATTATGTGTCAAATTTATGGCAATAAATAATAAACTTCAATTAATGCTTTTTCTATAATAATAGTATATACTAAATTATTGTTGAGATATTTTTGTTAACAATGTAAATTAAATATATAATTGGATGATATAATTAAATCAACAGGCGAGGTGACAATAGGTGATAGGTTTAATTGGTATAAAGAAAGACACTCCGTTGGAAATAAGAGAAAAGTTTATAATAAAAACTAAAAAACGTGAACTATACTTGAAGGAATTACTTACGGAGTTAAAAGAAGCAGTTATTTTAGCAACCTGTAATAGAACAGAGATTTATTTTAATGCATCTTTTGAAAAAGAAGAATTATTAGAAAAGGTTTTTTTAATTTTTAATTGGAATTTTGAGTATAGAAAGTACATATTTATTGCTAGTGATAAAGGTGCATATAGACATCTTTTTGAAGTATGTTGTGGATTTCACTCTAAAATACTTGGAGAAGATCAAATTTTAGGCCAGGTAAAAGAGGCTTATGAAGAAGCAATAAAATTTAAAGCTGTATCTTTAGAATTACATAGATTATTCCAAGAGGCTATTACTGCTGGAAAGAGATTTAGGAAAGAAGCTAAATTGTTTGAAATTCCAGTCTCTTCTGCATCAATAGTTATAAATGAAGCTATAAAACAAAAGTGTAATAGTTTTATGGTTTTAGGATATGGGGAAGTTGGGCAGCTTATTTTGAAATATTTACTTTCTCACAAGGTTGAAATTATATATTTAGTGGTTAGAAATGCTAAAGTTAATGATGAGATAAATGATAAAAGAGTTAAAGTAATTGATTTTGAAGGGAAAAATAATTATATAGATAATGTAGATTGTATAATTAGCTGTACATCTGCACCTCATGCAGTCGTTAGAAAAGGTGATTTTAATGAGGAAGGTAACAAAATTTTAGTATACGATTTGGCTGTTCCAAGAGATGTAGAAGAAGAAGTTTCTTTTATAAGTAGAACCGAAGTTTATAATATTGATACTATAAGCCGAATCGATGATAACAACAAATTATTAAGAAAAGAAAGAATGGAAAATAATAAAGATATTATGCTTAAATATCTTAATGAATATGAAGAGTGGCTTAAGCTTAGGGAAGTTTCTCCTGTTATACAAAAATTAAGAACTTTAGGTAATGAAGTTTATGAAAAGAGGAGCAAAACTTTTATACATAAAAGTGATAATGATAAGGATATAATTTTAGCTGATAGATTAATTAAAAGTACATCAGATTTTTACATAAATAGAGCCATTGAAGTTGTTAAGGAAGAAGCTTTAAAAGGAAGTGGTGAAGAATGGATAAATATAATGCAAAAGATATTTTTCACGAAGGAATAGATTATTCTTATATTTCATTGATATCAAAAAAGCTTAGAATAGGAATAATTGGAGGAGGAAAAGCTGGTACAATAAAAGCAAAGCATTTTGTTAAGAGTAAATCTTATGTAGAAGTCTTAGCAAAAACTTTTGACGAGGAAATAATTGAATTAGCTAAGAACTCAAAAGACAATTTAAAGCTTATAAATGAACCCTTTAATTTTAGATTTTTACATGATAAACATATAGTAATTTTAGCCTTTAACGATGATATTTTAAAAAATAAAATAAAAGACTATTGTGATGAAAAATATAAAATATACATAGATTCCTCTGATTTTATGAATGGCATGGGAGTTGTTCCAGTTCAAAGAAGCACCGATAACTTAACTTTTGCATTGAATACTGAATATGGAAATCCTAAAGGTTCAGTTTTTCTTTCTAATAAGATAGAAAATTTATTAAAAGAATATGATAGTTTTATGGCGTTTATCACTAAAATACGAAATAAAACAAAAGGGATGGAATCATACAAAGATGATATAATTAAATTTATAGTAAGTGATGAATATAAAAAAGCTTTTGATGAAGGAAAAAGTGAGGAAGAACTAAGAAATAATTTCCCAAAGAATATTGTAGATTACTTACTTGAGCCTTAGAATAAAAAGATAAGGAGGGAAAATTGAAAAGTGGATAAGTTTATAATAGCAACAAGAAAAAGCCAATTAGCGCAAGTGCAAACTGAAATAATAATGAAGGATTTAAAAGATAAGTTTAATATAAATAGCGAAAAATTGCTTATAGTTACAGAAGGGGATAGGAGATTAGATGTTTCCTTAACTAAAATTGGAGGAAAAGGTCTTTTTGTCAAAGATATAGAAGTTGCTTTGCTAGAGGAAAGAGCACATGGTGCGGTTCATAGTATGAAGGATGTACCCTATGAATTAAGCAGTGAATTTGAAATTGCAGCAATAACTGAACGAGAAGATATAAGAGATGTCCTTATTTCAAAGGACAATATACCTTTTAAAGAAATGAGATCAGGAGCTGTAATAGGGACTAGCAGCATTAGAAGGGCATGTCAGCTTAAATTACTTAGAAATGATTTGGAAATTGTATCAATTAGAGGAAATGTGCAAACTAGATTAGAAAAGATGAAAAGGGAAAATTTAGACGGCATTATTTTAGCTAGTGCAGGATTAAAGCGGTTAAATGAGGAAAATTTAATAACTGAATATTTTGATCCAAAAGAATTTATACCAGCAGTTGCTCAAGGTGCATTAGGAATTGAGTGCTTAAGGAATAGTGAAAGCAGACAATATTTCAATAAATTGGAAGACGCAAATGCAAAATTAACAGTAGAAGCTGAAAGAAGCTTTATGAAAGAATTAAATGGTGATTGCCATAGCCTTATTGGCGCATATTCAGAAATTCAAGGTAATGATTTATATATGATTGGTATATACGATATTGGTGGAAAAATAGTAAAAAAAGATATTCTAGGAAGCAAAGAAAAGAATATTGAACTAGGAAAGAACCTAGCCCAAAAGATATTGGGAAAATAACTGTAAACTGTGAACTGTGAACTGTGAACTGAATCAAGGAGGGTGTTATGAGTCAAGTATATATAATAGGAACAGGACCTGGTGACGAAGAATTATTAACATTGAAAGCAGTAAAGGCACTTAAGAAGTGTACAGCTGTTCTTTATGATAGATTAGTTTCAAATAATATATTAAATTATTTAAATGAAAATTGTGAAGTTTATTATTGCGGAAAAGAGCCTGGGGCGCATTCAAAAACTCAAGAGGAAATAAATGAACTCTTGGTTGAACTTGCAAAGAAAGGACATATAGTTGGAAGAATAAAGGGTGGAGACCCTTATGTTTTTGGAAGAGGTGGAGAAGAGGTATTAGAATTAAGAAAAGAAAATATTTCTTTTGAAGTTGTTCCAGGGGTAACATCGCCTATTGCAGTATTGAATTATGCTGGAATTCCAATAACTCATAGAGGTATTGCACAAAGTTTTCATGTTGTAACTGGTAAATCAGCACAAGATTTAAATGTTAATTTTAAAGCTTTAGCTGGGGAACAAGGAACCTTAGTTTTTATGATGGGGCTAAGCAATCTAGATAATATTATTAGTCAGTTAATAGCTAATGGTAAATCACCATTAACTCCATGTGGAGTTGTAATGCGAGGAACTTCAGCAAAACAAAAAAAGGTAATAGGAACATTAGAAAATGTATCTGAAAAAGTTAAAGCAGCAAATTTAAAAGCACCATGTATAATAGTGGTTGGAGAAGTTGTAAATTTAAATGAAAGTTTAAGTTGGTATGAAAATAAACCACTTTTTGGTAAAAATATCTGTATTACAAGAACTAAAAAGCAGTCAGAGAATCTAAAAGAGAAATTAGTAAAAATGGGTGCAGAAGTTACAAGCTTTAATGCCATAGAAATAGAAAGCTGTGCAGAAAAGTTAGATGAATATTTAAATACAATAGAGGATTATGATCATATAGTATTTACTTCAGTTAATAGTGTGGAAATATTTTTTGATTATTTAATTGAAAAAGCGTATGATGTAAGAAGAATTAAGGCAAAAATTTCTGCAATTGGCCGTGCCACTGAAAGAGCCTTAAACAAAAGAGGTATTGTATGTTTTGCAAAAGCTAAAGAATTTGTAGGTGAAGGCTTAGTAAGTATTTTGAAACCTAACTTAAAGGTAAATGAAAAGTTACTTTTACCATGTTCAGCTAAGAGCAGGCAATACATATATGAAGAATTAGTTAAAACAGGTATTGAAGTAGATAGAGTATTTATTTATGATACAATTTGCGGTAAGGTAGTAAATAAAAAATCTTTTGAAGAAGTTGATATAGTATTTTTCACAAGTCCATCTACGGTGAAAAATATGGTTGATATGTTAGGAATAGATGAAATAAAAAAGAAACAGGTTATAGCTATAGGACCTAAGACAAATGAACCTTTAATAGAATTAGGAATAGAGGCTTATGTATGTAAAGAACATTCTGAAGATGGTTTTTTAAAGGAAATAGAAAACTTATTATTAAGAGAGAGGAAGTGAAGCTTTTAGTGATCAGGTAATTGATATTATTACTCTTGATCAACTAAAATTATATTATGATTAAAAGAGGAAGAAGACTTAGAGCAAATTCAGCTATTCGTGATATGGTTAGAGAAACAATATTAAATTCCAAGGACTTTATATATCCTATTTTTGTTGTTGAAGGTAAAAATATAAAAAATGAAATTTCTTCATTACCAGGAAATTATCATTTTTCAATTGATAGATTACATGAGGTAATTAATGAGGTAAAAGAAGCTGATATTGCAGGAGTTTTACTTTTTGGAATACCAGAACATAAGGATGAATGTGGTTCAGAAGCTTATAATGATAATGGAATTGTTCAACAAGCTATAAGGGAAATAAAAAGAATAGATAAGAATTTACTTGTTGTTACTGATGTTTGTATGTGTGAGTATACTTCTCATGGACATTGTGGGATAATTCATGATGAAGATGTGGATAATGATGAAACCTTAGATTATTTAGCTAAGATATCTGTATCTCATGCAAAAGCAGGAGCTGATATTATTGCGCCTTCTGATATGATGGATGGGAGAATTGGAGCTATCAGAAAAGCATTAGACGAAAATGGATTTAAAAAAATAAGTATAATGAGTTATTCAGCAAAATATTGTTCTGCATTTTATGGACCATTTAGAGACGCGGCAAATTCTGCACCTCAATTTGGTGATAGAAAAACTTATCAAATGGATCCAGCAAATAGAATGGAAGCTATTCGTGAAACACAAATGGATATAGATGAAGGTGCTGATTTTATTATGGTTAAGCCTGCACTTGCTTATTTAGATATAATTAGGGATTGTAGAGAAAACTTTAATCTGCCTTTAGTAGCCTATAATGTAAGTGGAGAATTTGCAATGATAAAAGCAGCTGGTAAGCTTGGACTTATCGATGAAGAAAGAGTAATGATGGAAACATTAACGTCAATTAAGAGAGCAGGAGCAGATATTATTATCACGTATCATGCTTTAGAAGCGTCGAAAATAATTAACTCAGTTAGGAGTTAGGAGCAGTTATGAGTTAATTATGAAAGCATTAAGTGGGATTTCATAATTAACTAAGAACTTAAGGAGGAAATTATTGTGAAGAATCTTGAGATATTTAAAGAGTCAGAAAAGTATATGCCAGGTGGAGTTAACAGTGCTGTTAGAGCATTTAAAGGAATTAATTTAAATCCACCTATAATAAAATCTGGAAAAGGCGTAATGATTACAGATGAAGATGATAATGAATATATAGATTTTGTATTAGCGTGGGGGCCATTACTCCTTGGACATAGTGATGAAGATGTTGTAAAGGCTATTCAAAAAATTAGTTTGAAGGCAGTAGCTTTTGGGGCTCCAACAAAATTAGAATTAGACATGGCTAAATTTATGTGCACCAATTTAGATAATATTGAAATGATTAGAATGGTTAATTCAGGTACAGAGGCTACTATGAGTGCAATAAAACTAGCAAGAGGATATACTAATAGAAATAAGATAGTAAAATTTGCTGGATGTTATCATGGGCATTTCGATGGATTTTTAGTAGAAGCAGGTTCAGGAGTAATGACTGGAGGAATTCATGGTTCTCTTGGGGTTCCAAAAGAGAGTATAGAAAATACGTTAATAGGTATTTACAATGATAAGAAGCAAATAGAAGAATTGTTTGAAAAGTATGGTAATGAAATAGCAGGAGTAATTATTGAACCAGTAGCAGGAAATATGGGCGTTATAAAAGCAGAAGATGACTTCATGGAAACTTTGAGAAAACTATGTGATTCTTACGGTGCTTTATTAATTTTTGATGAAGTTATGAGTGGATTTAGAGTTGACTTTAAAGGAGCTCAGAGTCTATTTAAAGTTAAACCAGATTTGGTTACTTATGCTAAGATTATGGGAGGTGGACTTCCATGTGGAGCTTATGGCGGAAGAAAAGAAATAATGGAAAAATTATCGCCATTAGGTGGAGTTTATCAAGCAGGAACTATGTCAGGAAATTCAATTGTTATGGCAGCAGGACTTGCAACATTAAATAAAATTAAGAATAATTTGGATTATTATGATCATATAGAAAAAATGGGAGCTAAGTTTGAAGAGGGTGTACTAACTATATCAAAAAAATATAATTTACCAGTAGTTATAAATAGGGTTGGTGGAATGATGACTATATTCTTTACTGATCTTAAAGTAGTTAGAACTTACGATGATGTTAAAAAATGTGATGTTGAGAAATTCAATAAGTATTTTGAGCATATGTTAAAGAATGGAATAAACATTGCACCATCACAATTTGAAGCTATTTTTTTAAGTGCAAAACATGAAGAAAGTCACATTGATAAATTTATAAAGACATTTGAAGAATTTGCATGTAATTGTTAATTATGATATTAAGTTTGTAAAGGAAATGGCCAACATATGAATAAGATAAATTATCAAAAGGAACTAGATTTTTTGATAGAAAATTTAACAAAGGAAGAAAAAGTACCTACATTGTTACTACATAGTTGTTGTGCACCTTGTAGCAGCTATGTCTTAGAATATTTATCGCAATATTTTAAGATAACAATTTTCTTTTATAATCCTAATATACATCCTTTGGAAGAATATGCCAGAAGAGTTGAAGAACAAAAGAAATTTATTTCTGAGCTTAAAGTTAAGAATAAAATAAAGTTTGTTGAAGGAGAATATGATACAAAAAGTTTCTATGAAATAGCAAAAGGGTTAGAAGAGGATAAGGAAGGCAACGTAAGATGCTTTAAGTGTTATGAATTAAGACTTAGGGAAGCCGCAATTGCCGCTACGAAAGCTGGTTTTGATTATTTTACAACTACATTATCAATAAGTCCTCATAAAAATTCACAAAAATTAAATGAAATTGGCAAAATGTTAAGTGAAGAGTATAATGTAAAATATCTATATTCTGATTTTAAGAAAAAAGAAGGATATAAGCGTTCAATAGAATTGTCTAAAGAATTTAACTTGTATAGGCAAGATTATTGTGGGTGTGTATTTTCTAAAAATGAAAGTATGAAGGAAAAATAGGCTATTTACAGTGGATGAAATCTTGTTATTATAGAATAAAGGAGATGATCAAATGTCTGACAAAATCATAGACTTCAATGAATTAAAAAATAAAGTTAAAGATAAAGATGTAGATAAGTTTGAAGAATATATTTACTCAATGTATTATAAATTGGCTGAAGGTAAAATGAATATGGCAGATTTCTCAAAAAATATAATGTCTTATATGCAAGAAAATAATATATCTCAAGATAAACTTATCAATATACAAAAAAAATTTTTAGAGAGATATGGAATAGATCCATCTACCATAGAAGAGCAATTTAATATTCCAGGCTTTAATATGAATAACAATAATTATGAAACTATGAAAAAGACAGCTAGTTTCCATGATAAATATAAAAGCAGAATAGCAACAAGAACAATGTCTGAGTATTTTGTAAAAAATGAAAAAAATGATTTAAAGATATTTTTAGAAAATACAGATGTTATTTTAATAAGTGAAAAGAACGTGGATTTAAATGACAATGAACTAAATGAATTTTTGTGTTCATATAAAAAAGTTATTGATGATAAGAAGATAAATATAATTTTATGTGAAAATACAAAAAGTTATGAATATTAGTTAGTGATGTTAAGATATCATTAAAGGTACAAATAAAAATACAGTAAAGAGGCCATCACATATCGGATAAAAAATCCGTTAGTGAAAGCTTCTTTTTTTTGTTATATAAAATAAAGATATCCAAAGCGAGAATTAGACTTATGCAACAATTACCGAAATAAGATACATTTATCTTCCACAGGACTAGTGAAATTTTCGCTGGAAGGTTCTAAATGGCGGCTTGTCGTAATTTCAGCGTGTTCCAGATGTAAAATCTCCAAGGAGAAAGTTCATGTTTCCAAATATAAAATTTGGACACTTACTTTTTGGACATTCACTTTTGGACAAGCTTTAAATGAAACAAGCCCCCATTAAGAACCATCATCAGCTCAATTTCACATGCCTGCTTCCAGAAAAATGTATTTTATTTCTAGTGTAGTGTTACGATTATAATTTCTCAATAATACATATATATTACATTTATAAGTTGAATTATTAATTTGGATATCTATAATTGTTAAGTTGAATAATTGATTAAGCATGAAATCTTTAAAAATAAACGTGTATAGAATAAATAATAAGGACTTTATTTTTTGAATTGGAGAAAAGTATATATTTTAAGGAATAAAAAGAATATTTTACATTAAATTATAATTAACTTCCGTTTATGACTTATTTTGTATCTTTAACGACTAATATATTTACTTGGATTAATTCATATGTTAGTCTTTATTTGAACATTAATAGTTTAATTTAATAGCAAAGAGTAAAAATAACTATGCATAAATTGGAAATTGCATAGGGATTTTTAAGTGGCTGAATAGGGGGGGATTTTATAGGTAAAATGGATATTTAATTATGTTACAAAGGAAGGAAAATATTTATTGTTAAGAAGGGGAAGTGTAAATATGATCAAAAGATCGCCAATGTTTTTATTGACATTTACATTATTATCTGGATTTGCTCTGAATACGTATACAGCAAGTGCGAATACAGATATAGGAACGACTGCATTAGTTACTACAAAACAAGCTGTATCAGTTGTGAGTACAAGTGCTCTTGCTAAAACCCCAGGGTATTCTAATCCTCTTATTACTCAAAAGTTTGGAGCAGATCCGTTTGCCATGGTTTATGATGGCAGAGTATATGTTTATATGAGCAGTGATGCTTTTATGTATAAAAACGGAAATGTATCTGATAATGATTATAGTAATATTAAGACTATAACATGTATATCATCCGATGACATGGTAAATTGGACAGATCATGGTGAAATTCCAGTTGCAGGATCGAATGGTGCAGCAAAATGGGCAAGTAATTCTTGGGCGCCAGCTGTTACACATAAGATTATTAATGGAAAAGAAAAGTTTTTTATGTATTTCGCAAATAATGGAGGAGCAATAGGAGTTCTTACAGCAGATACACCTATTGGACCATGGACAGATCCTATTGGAAAACCTATTGTTACTACTAGCACTCCAGGAGTAAATGGTGTTGTATGGCTTTTTGACCCAGCAGTATTGATGGATGATGATGGAACAGGTTATTTGTATTTTGGTGGGGGAATACCAGGAGGAAGTAGCCCTAGTCAAAGTCAAATTGCAAATCCTAAAACAGGAAGAGTCATAAAATTAGATAGTGATATGATTCATACTACTGGAAATGCATCAGTAATTGATTCACCTTTTATGTTCGAGGATTCTGGTATTCACAAATACAATGGAAAATACTATTATTCATATTGTTCTAATTTTTCTGGTACACATCCAACAGGAACTCCACCTCAAGGAGAAATTGCTTATATGGTAAGTGATAATCCTATGGGACCGTTTACTTATAAAGGTACTTTTCTTAAAAATCCAGGAAGTTATTTTGGAGTAGGCGGAAATAATCATCATGCTGTGTTTCAATTTAAGAATCAATGGTATGTAACATATCATGCTCAAACGCTTGGAAAAGCAATGGGAATTACAAAAGGATACCGTTCACCACATATCAATAAGCTTGAATATGATGGAAGCGGACTTATAAAGACGGTTCAAGCTGATATGCAAGGTGTGGGTCAAGTTGCTAATCTTAATCCATATAAAAGGACTGAGGCAGAGACAATTGGATGGAATAGTGGACTTTCAACTGAAAAAAGTAAAGCTTCAGGAAGCATGGTAAGTAGTATTAATCTTGATGTTACAAATATAAATAACGGTGATTGGCTTGCAGTATCAAAAGCTGATTTTGGAAGTGGAGCTAAATCATTTAAGGCTAATATTGCATCTACTGTAGGAGGAACAATAGAAATACATTTGGATAGTTTAGATGGACAGCTTATAGGCACCATTAATGTAAGTCCTACAGGTGGAGAACAACAATGGAAAGAAATGAAATGTGACGTAAAGAGTGTTAGTGGAGTGCACAATGTTTACTTTAAGTTTAATGGAAATGGCACTAACAACTTATTTAATATTGACTATTGGCAATTTATTTCTTAATTAATAGGTTAATTACAAATTACATGGAGAAGTCCAAATATTAATAAAATAAAATTGCATGAAAGGGAGAAGGTAGAAATGAATGTTAAGGTAAGAAGGCTATTATTGTCATTGTTAACGATTTCTATAACGGGTTCACTATGTGTAGGATTATCAGCAACAGCTAATGCTGCATCAAATGTTTCAATAAATTTATCAGCAGAAAAGCAAGTGGTTCGCGGTTTTGGAGGAATGAATCTTCCAGCTTGGGCTGGAGATTTAACAGCAGGTCAAAGAGAAACAGCTTTTGGTAATGGAGAAAATCAGTTAGGCCTTTCTGTCTTGAGAATTTATGTAGATGATAATAAAAATAATTGGTATAAAGAGTTGCCAACTGCAAAAAAAGCAATTGAACACGGTGCAATAGTTTTTGCTACACCATGGAATCCACCAAGTGACATGACTGAGACTTTTAATCGTAATGGTGATACATCAGCAAAGCGACTTAAGTATGATAAGTATGCTGCATATGCACAGCATCTTAATGATTTTGTTTCATATATGAAGAATAATGGTGTAAATTTGTATGCTATATCTATTCAAAATGAACCTGATTATGGAAAAGAGTGGACATGGTGGACACCACAAGAGGTACTCAAATTTATGAAAGAAAATGCTGGAACAATAAATTGTAAGGTAATGTCTCCTGAGTCATTTTCTTATCAAAAAAATATGTACAATCCTATTTTGAATGATTCACAAGCTCTTGCTAATATGGATATTCTCGGCACCCATACTTATGGTACTAAGGTTAGTGATTTTGCTTATCCACTTTTTAAACAAAAAGGAGCTGGAAAAGAACTTTGGATGACAGAAGTATATGTACCAAATAGTGATGCTAATTCAGCAGATCGTTGGCCAGAAGCATTAGATGTTGCAGAACATATAAATAATGCTATGGTAGAGGGAGATTTTCAATCATATGTATGGTGGTACATTAGAAGATCCTATGGTTTCATTAAAGAAGATGGTAATGTAAGCAAGCGTGGTTACATGATGGCTCATTTCTCTAAATTTGTTCGTCCTGGATATGTAAGAGTTGATGCAACAAAGAATCCAACAACAAATGTTTATGTATCTGCGTATAAAGGCAATAATAAAGTAGTTATTGTTGCAATAAATAAAGGAACTTCTGAAGTAAAGCAAAGTTTTAATGTTTCAAACAGTAAAGTTTCTAGTGTATCGTCATGGCAGACTACAGCAACAGCAAACTTGGCTAAATCAGCTTCAAGTATAAATGTATCTAATGGAAGTTTTACAGCAACACTTCCAGCACAAAGTGTGACTACCTTTGTGGGTGAAATTAATTAGAGTGGTTTTAAGTATAAGTATATTATTGCTAATTTGTATGTCTATATTAATATCCCCAAATATAAATGGTACATTCCATTATAACTTATCAAGAATATAAAAAGTTGAAGGAGGATTATTATGTTAAGATCAAAAGTTATCAAAATGTCTGTAGGAGCAGTTGCACTTAGTTTATTTTTTTCAATGTCTACTTCTATAAATGCAAATGCTGCAATGTCTAAAAATAAGTTTATAGGAAACATAATTGGAAATAGTGTTCCGTCTAATTTCACAACTTACTGGAATCAAGTAACACCAGAAAATGCCACTAAGTGGGAATCGGTTGAATCAACCAGAGATAGAATGAACTGGTCTGGTGCAGATACTGATTACAATTATGCAAAAAGCAAGGGGTTAAAATTTAAATTTCATACATTAGTGTGGGGAGCTCAAGCACCAAAATGGATAACAAGTCTTTCAGCGGCAGATCAAAAAGCAGAGATATCTGAGTGGATTCAAGCTGCAGGTCAAAAGTATTCGGGTTCAGAGTTTGTAGATGTTGTAAATGAACCGTTGCATACTAAAATAGATTTTAAGAATGCTATAGGTGGAGATGGTGCAACAGGCTGGGATTGGGTTGTTTGGTCCTTTGAACAAGCAAGAAAGGCATTTCCTAATTCAAAATTACTAATTAATGAATATGGTATCATTGGAAACCCTAGTGAAGCCGATAAGTATGTAAAAATTATAAATATACTTAAGAGCAGAGGTCTTATCGATGGAATAGGTATTCAATGTCATCAATTTAATATGGATACGGTTTCTGTAAGCACAATGAATAATGTTTTAAACAAATTATCAGCAACTGGTTTGCCAATATATGTATCAGAACTTGATATAACTGGTGATGATGCAACACAATTAGCGAGATATAAGGAAAAATTCCCAGTATTATGGGAAAACCCTAATGTTAAAGGCGTAACCTTATGGGGATATATCCAAGGGCAAACATGGAAAAGTAATACTCATTTGATTAATTCAAATGGAACTGAACGTCCAGCACTTAAATGGTTAAAATCATATTTAGCAAGTCATTAATTAATATAATTTAATAATTGAGTAAAGGAGAGATATTGAATGATAAATAGAAAAATAGGTATTTTCTCAATAGGATTAGCTATGCTTTTAGGAACAATGACTACAATGACTTCTATAGCTGCCAATGCTGCAGCAAATCCAAATCCTACTTGGCAAGTAGGTTCAGTATGTTTTTATAATGGGCCAACAAATGCATGGGATGCTGTTTCAGTTAAGGATCCATCTATAGTTTATGCTAATGGCAAATATCATTTGTTTTATACTGGTTATGATAAAACTGGTAAGTTCCAAATGGGATATGCTTCTGCATCTACAATTAATGGGCTAAGCAGTGCTCAGCATAAAAAGCTGAACTTAAATGGAAATGGAACTGGAAGTTATGGAGCACCACAAGTTTTTTATATGGAGTCTAAACAAATGTGGTATCTCATTTACCAAGGTAGCCTAGGAGCTTGTTATGCAACAACAACTAATATAGATGATCCAAATTCATGGAGTGGACCAAAATCTTTGGGGGCTAGTGGAAACATGGGTTGGGATTATTGGGTTATCTGTGATGATAAATATGCATATCTTTTCAATACACCATCAGATGGTTCGCATAATATTTACTGTCGTAAAACATCTCTTGCAAACTTTCCAAATGGTTGGGGACCAGCTACAGTGGCAGTAAAAGATACTTTTGAAGGAGCTTGTGTTTATAAATCTAAAGCAGATAATAATTACTATATGATAGTTGAAGATATGAAGGATAATAGGTATTATGAACTACATCAAGCTAGTAGTTTAAGTGGTCCATGGACAAAGGTTAGTGAAAAGTGGGCATCATACCACAATTTATCTTACACTGCCAACAAGTGGACAAATCGCGTTTCTCATGGTGAAATACTTCGTTCAGGCATAAATCAAAAACTAGAGATTAATGATATTAATAAAGCTGATTTCTTAATTCAAGGTTCTACTGATGGTAACGTTGCATATGAAAAAATTAAATGGAATCTTGGGATAATAAAAAATTATAAGTAAGAGATAGCATCTATTCAGAATTTAGAGACAATCAAATTAAATTCAGGTAATTTATAGAAAGTATTAAATCATATATTGGATTTAGTCATTAAATTGTGATTTAAACAATAGATGTTCGGAAGAGTATATAAAAGGCTATGAAAAATTAATTAATTTAAAATGAGATGAGGAGGATAAATTTATGAAAAAAAAGATTTTTAATGTATTACTAATGTGCATGATGCTTTTAACATTTATATGTGGTTCATCAAGCACAGCATTAGCAGCAACATCAACAAGTCCAACTATGCCACCATCAGACTTTGATAGCTTTAAAAGTAATATTTCACATGGTACTGTCAAATATATTTATTACCAGTCAACAGCAACAAACAGTCAACGTAGGGCAAAGATTTATTTACCACCAGGATATTCAGCAGACAAAAAGTATAGTGTAATGTATTTATTACATGGCATTGGTGGAAGTGAGAATGATTGGACTAATGGTGGAGGAAATGCGAATCTTATTGCCGACAATCTCATTGCATCAAGGAAAATTAGCCCTTCAATAATAGTAATGCCAAGTTGTAATGCAACTGGAGCAGGAGTATCTGATGGTTATGAAAATTTAACTAAAGATTTGATTAAAAGTTTAATTCCTTATATAGAAAAGAATTATTCAGTTTATACTGACAGGGCTCACAGAGCTATATCTGGATTATCAATGGGAGGTGGACAATCGTTTAATATTGGTTTACCAAATTTAAACTTATTTCCATATGTTGGTGCTTATTCTGCAGCCCCAAATACCCATTCAAATTCTACATTATTTCCTGATGGTGGCACTGCAGCAAAACAACAGTTAAAACTATTATTTATTTCTTATGGTACCAATGATAATCTTATTAGCTTTGGTACAAGAGTGCATGAATTCTGTGATTCTAAAGGAATTTCAAATACCTATTGGTTATACCAAGGTAGAGGGCACGACTGGAGTGTTTGGAAACCAAGTTTGTGGAGCTTTCTCCAAATGTTAGAGAAATCAGGATATACTGTGGGTAAGTAAGACGCATCTAAAGTTAAGTGCCTGCTTTAAGTGTTGCTGCAGGAACTTATAGTTCTGCTCAAACAGTAACTATTAGCAGTAAAACTTCAGGTGAAGCTATATATTATACAACTGATGGAAGCATTCCTACAACTTTATCTACAGTATATAAAAGCCCAATAACAATATCGAAAACTACGATATTAAAAGCTATTGCTATAAAAAGTGGAGAACTGCTGTGTTGAAATTTCTCCAACTACCATTTCCAGCAAAGCAAGACAATAGAAAGTAAAATGACTAAGCATTATAGGAGGAGGTTTAATGAAAAAAATTATTATTTCAATTATTGGTATTGTAATTATAATGTCAGCTTTTACGTTTAATGCAAATGCTGCAACATCAGTAAAAATTCCAGTACTAATGTATCATAGGATTGAGACAAATCCTAATGTAAATGACACTTGGCAAATAGGCTTAAATGAATTTAAGCAGGAAATGAAATACTTAAAAGACAATGGGTATACTACGCTTACTAATGATCAATTTTATAACATCATTACTAAAAAAGCTTCTATGCCAGTAAAACCAATTCTTCTAACCTTTGATGGAGCAACAATAGACTTTTATAATAATGCATATCCAATACTTAAACAATATGGATTTAATGCTACAGAATATGTTGTTACAGATCAGATTGGAACGTCTTGGGGAAGCTCATCAGATACAATTAGAATAATGAATGAAAATCAACTCAAGACAGTTGCAAATAACAAAATAGAGTTGGAAAATCATTCTACAACACATGGACATATAGCAAATTTGAGTACTGCAGAATTAACAAAGAGGGTAAGTGGTGCAACTACTAAACTTAAAACTTTAACAAGCAAACCAGTAGAATACTTTGCATATCCATTTGGTGAATCAAGTAACAATTTTGTTAATGTATTAAAAAGTTTAAATGTAAAGATGGCATTTAAAGTTGGTGGGGGAATGGCTACAGATTCTAGTGACTTAATGAATATGCCAAGAATAGCCATTATTAATACCGATAACATTACAACATTTACAAAGAAAATAACAACTGGGAACTAGCTATAAAAATATTAAGATAATAATTATATATTAAGGGAGGAAAAAATATGAAAAAATATCTAAGCGTAATTTTGTCAGCAACTCTTATGATGTCTACATTTCTTACTTCGGGAATTCAAGTAAATGCAGCAACAACAACTAATGTAGCAGCATCTGTCCCAAGTAATGCCAATTTATTAAACACTTATGGTAAAGTGTTTGGAAAGGTAGGAAATATATTAAATGGATCTCAAATTTCAGATAGTAATGCAATAAAGGCTATAAAGAAGGAATACAATAGTTTAACTGCAGAAAATGAAATGAAACCTGATGCTATTTTAGGTTCCTCTGCAAATGTGATTTCTATATCACAAGCAAAAGCACTTGGGTACTATATTCCTGATAATTATCCAGAAAGTACAGTTCCAAAACTTAATTTTACAACTGTAGATAATATGTTGAAATTTTGTTATGACAATGGATTATCAATGCGTGGTCATACACTAGTTTGGCATTCACAAACTCCAGATTGGTATTTCAGAACAGGCTATAACGGTAATGGAGGATATGTAACTCCAGCAGTTATGGATAAGAGAATGGAGTTCTATATTAAAACTGTTATGGGACATGTATTTTCAAGTAAATATGGAAGTGTAATTTATGCATGGGATGTTGTAAATGAATATTTACATGCAGCACCTGCGGAAAGTGATAAAGCTTCTGGATGGCAAAAGATTTATGGAAATCTAGGTACAAAACCAGGCTTTGTAAAGCAAGCTTTTCAATATGCGTATGATACATTAGCATATTATAAATTAACAGATAAAGTTAAATTATTCTATAATGATTATAACGAATATATGGAAGTAAATGATATTATCAGTTTGATTAATTACATTAATTCAGGTAAAAAAATATGTGCAGGAATAGGTATGCAGTCTCATTTAAGTACTCAATTCCCATCAGTTGCTTATTATAAAAATGCATTAGATTCATTTGCGAAAGCAGGCTTTGAAATTCAAATTACAGAACTTGATGTTGGATGTACTTCTCTATCAGAACAAGCAAAATATTATTATGACTTAATGTCTGCTATTTTATCTTCTAAAAAATCAGGTGCTAATATTACAGCTCTTGTATGGTGGGGATTAAGTGATGATCATTCATGGCGTCGTAATGATCCAACATATAATAAACCATTATTATATTCTAATTATTCAACACCAAAAGAAGCATATAATTCAGTATTAAAAGCATATTTTGATGCTGGATATACCATGAAATAATTAATATCTTTGGGCTATTGCATTAACGGATTAAAACCCGTTAGCAATAGCTCATTTTTTGAAAAAAATAGCTGTACACTAATTATTTAGTGCACAGCTTGCTTTAATGTATTTGTTATAAAGGGGAATTAAGAATTACAAAGGTTGCTAGACCTTTTGTAATTGAAGTGATATCTTCATTTGAAATTGTTGATAAATCATGAGCACTGCTATTTAAAGTTATTAGCTTAGCTTTTGCATGCACTTGATTGGATTTATCATAAAGTTCTTTTGAACTTTCGTATGGAACCATAGAATCAGAATTGCTATGAATTATTAAAGTGTTAGGTATTGATGCAGTAACATAATCTATAGGATTATATTTTTTTGTTAAATCATTCTTGTTCTTTATAGATTTAAAAATTTTCAATAAATCATAGTTTAAATTCTTAGTATCTAAAAGACTTAAGTCAGTTGGACCAGCAAAATCAATTAAATATTTTATCCTTGAAGGATATTTACTTAATTCTGAGTCATCAACAAATTCATCTTCTTTGCTATAGCTGGCCATAAGTGAAAGGTAAGCCCCAGAAGAGATACCTATAACTCCTATTTCGTTAGTATCAATATTATAAGCTGAACTATTTTTGTATAGCCATCTTATAGTATCTTTAACATCTGATATCTGCTTATTAAATTTTTCTTTATTTTTCATTAATTCATAGGAAGTACTTACTATTGTATAGCCTTGATCTCTAAAAGTATCTAGAAGAGGGCTTAAAGCATCAGGAATATTCTTATCACCATATGCGAAACTTCCTCCATGTACATAAAGGAGTATAGGGGAAGCTTTATAAACTTGTCGTGTTGGACCATAAATATCCAATGATAATGGAACCTTATTAGTGTTTTTATAAATGACATCCTTATAATTCATAGAACTTAGAGCTATGCTTGGATTAAATTCTTGTGAAGCAAGCACTGACTCTTTTGATAAAATATATTTATCAACAATTCTATAGCTTAGTAATATTCTTTTATGAAATATTGTAGTAAAAGCAATGACTACAGCTAATAAAATAAGAAAAAATGTTTTGAAAAATTTCTTCATGATAATTCACGGGCCTAATAATAAATTAAAAAAATTATAAAAGTAAATTAGGCGTCTCTCCTTCTATAAAATTTTCAAAATATAAAGTTCACTTTGTAAAGATATCCAAAGCGAGAATTAGACTTATGCAACAATTACCGAAATCAGATACATTTATCTTCCACAGGACTAGTGAAATTTTCGCTGGAAGGTTCTAAATGGCAGCTTGTCGTCATTTCAGCGTGTTCCAGATATAAAATCTGGACAAGCTTTAAATGAAACAAGCCCCCATTAAGAACCATCATCAGCTCAATTTCACATGCCTGCTTCCAGAAAAATGTATCTGATTTCTAGTGTAGTGTTACGATTATAATTTCTTAATAATACATATATATTACATTTATAAGTTGAATTATTAATTTGGATATCTATAAAGGTTATATATTTTGAATTAAAAAATGTGATTTAAACATACCTTAATATAATTTCTATATTAAGAATAACTTATACATAAATTATAGCACAAAAAACTAGGTGAATTTAGAAAGTAAGAATTTTGTAACTTATTAGTAAAAATTTGAGAAAAATATGACATAGAGGTAAGATTTAGTTAAGAGAGATGTTAAATTGTAATTAGAACTTATATATGAATAATATTTTATAGATATATGAATATTAATAATATATAAGAATAAAATAATTAGTTATCAATTTGTTTGAAGGGGAATTTATGAATAATCCTTTTGATATACTTATTTATTTAGATGAGCCTTTAGTTACAAATTTATCATCCTTAGTGTTAACTGGATTTATAGAAACAGTAACTCAGAAGCAAGCATTCGATAGGTCTTTAGCAGCAGGCTTTCATGAAGGAGATAGAATTGAAGATTCCAATCAGGGAAGTATTACTAGAATTGAAAGAGAAGGGTATAAGGATAAGAATAAATTGCAAGCTAGTAATAATATATTAAGTCATCATATGGAAAAAGATATAGATGCAAGAAATTGCATAAGAGAAGAAAAAGAAATTAAAACTACCTACACAACCTTTGTGTTAAATGGGAGTTTAATAGACTATTTTAATAAGAATAATCAATTAAAACATAAGCATGAAAATGATATTGAGAATAATAATATAGAGGCAGGAGATTTGATAGAACTTAATGGTACTATTACTAACAAAGGTGTTATGCCTTTTATTGACACGCTTATTAATTTAATAACTATATTTGGACCAGAATATTTGGATAATATAACTAAAGAATGTAATCTAAATATTAATTTTTCTATATATCTAAAAATGCTGACTTATATAAAGAGCATATTAGCATATAATAACACTGTCGATTTGATAATGAAAAGTGGCAACGGAACAGCTATTTTAACTGTTAATCAAGATAATTTTTTGAATAGTAAATTTAATATGTTTGATAATATAAATTGTAAGTGCAGAGTAGTAGGAAAAGTAATAAAAACCTGTACAGAGGAATTTGACTCTATAAGTTTACTTAGGAAAACAGGACAGGAAGAATTTTATGAAAGGTTTATAGAGGGATGCAAGCCACTTTTAGAATGTTTAAAGAAAAATAATATTTTGGTACCAGAGTGCCCAAATTTAAGAATAAATGAATGTGCGATTCAAATTATGCCATTAAACATTTACATGTAAAAAAATATTAAAAACTCATGTATTTTATAGAAAAACACTTGTGTATCTGTAAAATACATGGTAATATAGAAAACAAGATGAAGGATGCTAATATATATTCACATTTGACAGCAAAGATGAATATTTATGCATTTCTAATACAGTATTGAGGTGAATTTATAATGAAATTTAGAAGTACTAGAGGTTTGGAAAAAGATATGCCATCAGCTCAAGCTATAATCAATGGAATTTCCAAAGATGGCGGTTTATATGTACCAGATGAATTTCCAAAGGTATATGATGAGTTGAAAAAGGACACAAAAGTTAAGTATGAAGATTTAGCATTTAAAGTTATTAATGAATATTTTACGGATATTGATGATGCAGAATTAATGGGGGCAATTAATGATGCATATAATGATAGATTCAGTGTAGAAGTTAAAAATAACTTTTTAGAATTATATCATGGTCCTACATGTGCATTTAAAGATGCTGCATTATTATTTTTGCCGCAAATTATGAAGAGAGCTAAAAAGCTTTGTAATGTTAAAGAAGATATAACAATTCTTACTGCAACCTCGGGAGACACAGGAAAAGCTGCTCTAGAAGGCTTTAAGAATGTTGAAGGCTTCAAAGTTGTAGTTTATTATCCTAAAAATGGAGTAAGTGCAATTCAAGAAAGACAAATGTCAAGTCAAGAAGGAAACAATGTTAAGGTCATCGGAATAAAGGGGAATTTTGATGATGCTCAAACAGGAGTTAAAGAAATCTTTGGAGATGATGAGTTTAGAGCAGGGCTAGCTCAAAAAGGATTCATTTTATCCTCGGCAAACTCCATTAATATTGGAAGACTTGTACCTCAAATAGTGTATTATTTTTACGGTTATTTTAATTTAGTAAATCAAGGTGTAATTAAATTAGATGATCCAATAAACGTTGTGGTTCCAACAGGTAACTTTGGAAATATATTAGCAGGCTATTATGCTAAACAAATGGGATTACCAATAGATAAATTTATTTGTGCATCTAATGAAAATAAAGTCTTAACAGATTTCTTTGAAACTGGAGTATATGATAAGAAGAGAGAGCTTGTACTAACAGAATCTCCGTCAATGGATATACTTGTGTCGTCTAATTTAGAAAGATTATTGTTTGAAGCAAGTGGAAGAGATACATCAGTTGTCAGCGAATTAATGAAAGAGTTAAATACAAAAGGTGTTTATGAAGTTAATGAAAAAATCAAAGGATTTATAAAAGAATTCTATGGAAACTTTGCAAATACTGAAGAAGTTTATAAAGCAATAAGAGAAGTTTATGAAAAAGACGGTTATTTAATGGACACTCATACAGCAGTAGCATATGTAGTTAAAAATAAGTATGTTGAAGATACAAAGGATGATAAACCAGCCTTAGTTCTTTCAACAGCAAGTCCATTTAAATTTCCAAGAAGCATTTGTAATGCTATTAATATTGATGTAGAAGGAATAGATGATTTTAAAGTATTAGAAAAGTTATCAACTGAAACAAGCAATAAGATACCAAATAACTTAAGCAGTTTGGAAACTGCTAAAGTATTACATGATGAAGTATGGGATAAGTCAGAGATG
Source organism: Clostridium sp. YIM B02555 (assembly GCF_022320955.1). Classification (NCBI taxonomy): domain Bacteria; kingdom Bacillati; phylum Bacillota; class Clostridia; order Eubacteriales; family Clostridiaceae; genus Clostridium; species Clostridium sp. YIM B02555. The sequence goes on from NZ_JAKJJY010000028.1 coordinate 64,157, forward strand.
AGAGATGCTCTATTATCTTACTTAAATGCATAGGGGCAATGTGTATGATTAGGGTAAGGGTACCAGCTACATCAGCAAATATGGGGCCAGGATTTGATTCATTAGGAATTGCTTTAAATTTATATAATGAATTTGAATTCAAGGAATTAGAAGAGGGCTTAAAATTCAATGGAATGCCAGAAGAATTTTGTAATGAAGATAATATAATATATCAAGCAATGAAATATTGCTTTGATAAAGCAGGCTATAAAATAAAAGGATTAGAAATGAGTGAACTCAAACAAGATGTACCAGTATCTAGAGGTCTTGGAAGCAGCTCCACATGTATAGTTGGGGGACTAGTTGGAGCTAATGAAATCTTGGGGAAGAAGTTTTCAGATGATGAATTATTAGATATGGCAGTAGAAATTGAAGGCCATCCTGATAATGTTGCACCAGCACTACTTGGGGGCATGGTTGTTGCAATAGTCGATGAAAACAAGACTTTTTATGATAAAGTAAATATAAAAAAGGGACTGAAGTTTGTTTCAATAATTCCTAATTTTAGATTATCTACAGAAAAAGCTAGGAGTGTACTTCCAAAGGAAATAAGCTTAAAAGACGGAGTTTACAATGTTTCAAGAGCAGCTCTTATGGTTTCAGCTCTAGGAAGTGGTAATTTTGAATTAATAAAATACGCGTGTAAAGATGCCTTTCACCAAAATTACAGAAGTAAATTAATTTCTGGTTTTGAAGAGGTGTATAATAAGAGCTATGAGTTAGGTGCATGGGGATGTTACCTAAGTGGCGCGGGTCCAACAATCATGGCAATTATCGACGAAAAGGATGAGCGCTTTAGCAATAAGCTTGGAGAATATTTAAAACAAAAAGGATTTGAATGGAATATATTAGAGTTATCTTTAGATAATGCGGGGGCAACCGTTATAGAAGGTGCAAATGAATGAGTGGAGATTACTTAGTTATAGATAAACGGGTTTTACCGGATGTTTATGAAAAAGTTCTTTATGCAAAAAAACTTTTAAAAGATGGTAAAGTCAAAGAGATAACTGAAGCAGTAAAAATTGCAGGAATAAGCAGAAGTGTATATTATAAGTATAAGGATTATGTATTTGATTTTTCAGAAACTTCAGAAGGAAGAAAGGTTACTTATAATATTATCTTTAAAAATGAAAAGGGGCTTTTATCAAATATAAGTAATTATATTACTGAAAAAGGTGGGGATATCCTTACCATAAATCAAGGGATTCCTTTAAATGGATATGCGAATTTAAGTATAACAATAGATCTTTCAACTGTAGAGGGAGATATTAAGACCTTAACTGAGGGCTTGCTTAATATTAGGAATGTTGAGAAGGTAGAGTTTATTGGGATGGAGTAGGAATAGCGAGGGAAACCTCGCTATTTTTACCATGTATTTATTATATTTTTTGTAGAGTAGTGATTATAAAATCTTTTTAAGGCTACTATTGAGCAGTTACACATATAGTTTGAAGAATTCCAATTCCATGCTGCATTATTTATTAGCACCTTTCATAAGAGCAGAAACTACTTCTGGGCAATCTAAATTTAATGTATTTCTATTTAATAAACCATAGGTGTCTGATTTCCCAGCTGCAGAGTATCCATTATCCCACCAAACAGGAGTAATATGTCTAGATTTTGCTGCTTTAACATAATATTCAGCATGGATTGCCCTAGCTGAGTTATTGTTTTTATTAATTGTACCAAATTCACCAATAACTACAGGATGTCCACTTTTTACGAATTTATTAGCAATTGCATCAAATTGAGAATCTAATTCACTTTTGTCTGTGGCAGTTCCCCAATTAGCTGTACCAGCTTGATCCATGGCGAAGAAATAAGGTGAGTACATGTGTAATGATACTATAATTCTCTTATCATTATTTGGAATAACATAATCATTAACTGCTACAGAAGTTGTTGATGCAGCAAGTGTAGGCACCATAATACATCTAGTTTTATTGTTTCCACCAGTGTTCCTGATTGTATTTACAGTAGCTAGGTTATAGTTATTAATTACTTCACGATTTTCATGGGAGCCACCTGTCCATTCGTTAGATGCTCCAACTGGCCTCGGTTCATTCATTGTTTCAAAAATTAAATGGTCACCATATTTATTAAATCTATTTGCAATTTGTGCCCATGCCTTAGTTAGTTGAGCTTTTACTTGTTCCTGTTTTTCATAAGTTGGTATTAACCAAGAGTCTTCATGATGCATATTAAGAATAACGTACATATCGTTATCAAAAGCGTAATTCATAACTTCTTCAACTCTGTCAAACCATGCTGAATCAATTGTGTAATTAGGTGAAGACCCCATATGGTTATACCAGGTTGTCGGAATTCTAACAGTATTAAATCCTGCCGCTTTGATCCTATCAATCATAGCATGAGTAGTTTTAGGATTTCCCCAACTTATTTCGGAGGAAAGTGAATTAGATGTTGTAGTGCTATAAGCATCAAGGGTATTTCCTAAATTCCATCCAATTTTCATATCGTCAACAATTTGTTGTGCTGTAACATCGCGCATTCCAGTGTAAGCAGTAGATGCTGAAGCTGGAATTGCACTAAAAAGGGCAAGTGTAGAAAAAGTAAGTGCTAAAATTAATGATTTTTTTCTAATAATCATGATATCATCCCCTTAATTATTTTTTAAAGAATATAATTATCTCATGCATTTTTATAAATCAAATCAAAAGTAAGCTTTCTTTTAAGTTTATCAAATTATGAGTTGTGTAAATTATCTATTATTTTTTGCGCATTTACTATTCATGAATATTCTAAGTACATATGACACTATTATAGACATTCTAAGAATGCGAGTTATGTACACATATATTTTAACAAATAATTTTCTTATTTCGAATAGTTGTTTGCGATGAAATAACTCTATATTACGATAATAAGATATAACTTTAGATTATATATTATTAAATCTCTATAAATTCATAAATTAATATTATTATGGATTATGATATATAAAGTGGAATGAATAGGATTAATAGGTAATATAATATTATCAACTTTACTATTTACAACGTTTATGATATTATAATCTTAAAAAAAATTATTTTGGGAGGAAAAATACTTATGGACATAGACCCGGAACAGACGAGTATAACGTTACAATTAATTTTAATAGTTGTTTTAACGCTGATTAATGCATTTTTTTCATCAGCAGAAATGGCTATAGTATCTTTAAACAAAAATAAGATAAAACTTCTTGAAGAAGAAGGCAATAAAAAAGCAAAACTTTTATCCAATCTTATGGAAGAACCTACAAATTTCCTATCTACAGTACAAGTAGGAATAACACTTGCAGGCTTTTTAAGTAGTGCGTCAGCAGCAACTGGAATATCAAAAGAGTTAGGCATTTACCTACAGAAATTGAATGTTCCTTATAGTGGACAAGTTGCTTTAATAATAGTGACAGTCATATTGTCATATATTACATTAGTTTTTGGAGAACTTTTTCCAAAAAGAATAGCACTAAAAAAATCAGAAGCTATTGCAATGCTTTGTGTTAAACCAATAATGTATGTATCTAAAATTACAGTTCCATTTGTGAGACTACTTTCAGCATCAACTGATATATTAGTTAAAGTAGCTCATCTTGACAATGATGATTCAGATGAAAAAATATCCAAGGAAGAAATACGATCTTATGTGGAAGCTGGACAAGAACATGGAGTTATTAATGAAACTGAAAGAGAAATGATAAATGGTATATTTAAGTTTGATGATAAACTAGCACATGAAGTAATGACACCAAGAACAGAAGTATACATGATTGATATAGAAACCCCTTTAAATGAATATTTAGATGAATTAATTGAAGAAAGATATTCGAGAATTCCTGTATATGAAGGCGATACGGATAATATAATTGGTATTCTTTATATGAAGGATTTATTTAGTGAAGCAAGAAAATTTGGTTTTGAAAATGTTAATATTAGGAGTATAATACACCCGCCATATTTTGTTCCTGAAACTAAAAAGATTGATGAATTATTCAAGGATTTACAGGAATCTAAAACACATATGGCCATATTGATTGATGAGTATGGAGGCTTTGCGGGTGTAGTTTCAATTGAAGATTTAATTGAAGAGGTTATGGGAAACATAGATGATGAATATGATGAGGATAACCCTGAAATAGAAAAGCTTGATAACAATACTTTTATAATATCAGGTATGCTTTCAATTAATAATTTCAATGAATACTTTAATGTGGATATTAAAAGTGAAAATTATGATACTATGAGTGGATTTATTATTGAAACTATTGGTTATATACCGGAAAATAATGAAGTAAATCATATTGAGTACAAAGATTTAGTATTTAAAATAAAAGAAATGAAAGAAAAGAGAATTGAAAAAATAAAACTTTTTGTTAAGCAGAAAGAATTAGTCTCATAATTATAGATATCCAAAGCAAGAATTAGACTTATGTGATAACTTACCGAAATCCAATACATTTGTCTTCTGCAGGACTAGTGAAATTTTTGCTGGAAGGTTCTAAATAGGAGCTTATCACCATTTTAGCGTGTTCCAGATGTAAAATCCCCAAGGAGAAAGTTCATGTTTCCAAATATAAAAGCTCCAGGGAGAAAGTGCGTGTTTCCAAATATAAAATTTGGACACTTACTTTTTGGACATTCACTTTTAGACAAGCTAAAATGGAACAAGCCCCCATTAAGAACCTTCATCAGCTCAATTTCACATGCCTGCTCCAGAAAAATGTATCTAATTTCTAGAGTAGTGTTACGATTATAATTTCTCAATGATATATGTATATTCTATGTTACAAGTTTGATTATTAAATTGGATATATATACTGAAAAAAGAATTATTTAAGGTATAAAGATTTACCAAGGAAATCAATATTTATTGATAATTGAGCATTGCAATATATATGATAGTGATGATGAATGATAGAGGAAGAAATATTTGTAGAATTTCGAACTAAATCATTCATCATTTTTTTCTATTATTCTGGGAAAAGCACTAAATAACTAGCAAACGTAACATTAAAAAAATTTAATAATCGTAATATTTGAAACTTGAATTAACTAGAAAACCTTATAAATCAATGGATTAAGCAATAGTGCTCTTAAATAAAATTGACTATCATAGCATTTAAGCGATTGAATGATATTGGAAGAGATAATGAAGATTAGTTAATTATAACTAGGAACGGCAATAAATCTAGTGAAAAAATTTGACTAATTTGGACATTTACAATTGCTTAGCAAAGGAATATATTACTATCTATAACAATTCAATAACATATGTTTTTTGAAAAGGAAAATGAATTATGGAGGGAAATTTTATGAATTCAGGAACAATATCAATTTTAATTTTTGCTGGTATTGGAATCGTAGCGCTAATTTTATTATTATATGGCATAGGATTCACAAGTATTGGCACAGACGAAGTGGGGATAGTTGAAAAATGGTGGAGTTTAAAAGGAGCTGTACCAGCAGATGGTTTAATTGCATTAAATGGTGAATCAGGCTATCAACCACACGTACTTAGAGCTGGTGTTCATTTTAAAACACCTTTTAAGTACAAAGTAAAAAAAGTAAGACTTGTAACCATACCACAGGGACAAGTAGGTTATGTCTTTGCTAGATCAGGTGAAAGCCTTGCAGATGGACAAACTTTAGGAAGAGTAGTAAGTGAAAGTAAATCCTTTCAAGATGTAGTTGCATTTTTAAATAATGGTGGACAAAAAGGTCCTCAAAGGCAAATTCTTCGTGAAGGTACTTATGCCTTTAACTTAGCCCAATTTATAATTATTACTAAGGACAAAGTACATTCAATATTTACATCAAAGGATGAATCAGCTCAAATAGAAACTATGAGAAGCGATTTGTTAAAAGTGAATGGATTTCTTCCTGTTATTATTTCAAGTTCAAAACATCTTGAAGATGAAGATGCTTACACAGCACAAAGAAGCAAAGATACAATAGGAATAGTTACTGTTAATGAAGGTCCAACCCCTGATAATGGAGCTATAATTGCTCCGATAGTAGGAGAAGGAATAGATAATGAATTTTACCATAATAATTTCCAAGAACCAGAGAAGTTCTTGGCAGCTAATGGTAGGAAAGGTAAGCAGATGCAAGTATTAACAGATGGTGTTTACTTTATTAATAGGTTATTTGCTAATGTAGACATAGTACCTAAAAGTATAATAGATATAGGATACGTTGGTGTAGTTGTTAGTTATTTTGGTGATAAAGGTGAAGATGTATCTGGAGCAGATTATTCGCATGGAGAACTTGTTGAACAAGGTAAGAAGGGTATTTGGAGAGAATGTATGATGCCGGGTAAATATCCATTCAATACTTATGCTGGTAAGATTATTCCAGTTCCAACTACTAATGTTATTTTAAAATGGATTAGTGGACAAGTTGGAGATCATAAATTAGACGATAACTTAAAAGAAATAAGTTTAATTACTAAAGATGCTTTTGAACCTAATTTACCACTGACTGTAGTATTTAATATTGATTATAGAAAAGCTTCTTCAGTTATTCAAAGATTTGGAGATATTAAACTATTAATTGAACAATCACTTGACCCTATGATAGCAGGTTATTTCAAAAATATTGGACAAACTAAGACTTTGATAGAATTAATTCAAGATAGAAGTACAATTCAAGATCAAGCTTCAAGGGAAATGAAAGATAAGTTTAAGTTATACGATTTAGAATTGCAGGAAGTATTGATTGGTACACCAGCTGCTTCTTCAACTGATAAGAGAATTGAACTTATTTTAGCTCAATTAAGAGATAGACAAGTTGCATTAGAAGAAATTAAAACTAATGAAGCTAAACAAAAATCAGCGGAAAAACAAAGAGAATTAAATGAAGCTATTGCAAAAAGTGCAGCTCAAGCAGCGCTTACACAATCAAGTATTGATATAGAAGTTGCAGATAATAAAGGTAAATCTGAATTGAAATTAGCTGAACAATTAGCATTAAAAACTCAAAAGCTTGCTGAAGCTGATAAATATAAGAGAACTCAAGAAGCAGATGCTTCAAGATATACAAAAGAAGCTGAAGCGGCAGCTAATGCCAAAGCTACTGAACTTAATGCAGCAGCTAATGCTAAACAAGTTGAACTACAAGCTGGTGCTGAAGCCTTTAAACTTGAAAAGGTTGGTGCTGCACAAGCCTTGAATATTAAAGCAGTTGCAGAAGCTACAGCTGAACAAGAAACTAAAGTTGGTCTTGCAAAAGGTACTGCTGCTAAAGCATTAGTAGAGGCTTATGGTGGACCAGAATTACAAGTACAACAAAGTGTATTAACAGCATTTGCAGAAGCATTAAAAATAAGCAAGTCACCTCTTGTGCCACAAACTGTAATTATGGGTGGTACTGAAGGAAAAACTCCTAATGCAATGGAAGGTATTTTGAGTATGATTTTAGCTAATATGGCTAATACTAATGGATCAATAGTTAATATGGTTAATTCAAATGAGTCAGTTATTGCTAAAGAAAAGAATGATAAAATTAATGTTAAAGAAGTAGAAGATAAAAATGGAAAAACTTCAACTAAGAAAACTGAAATGTAAATTCATGTAAATAAAGATATCCAAAGCAGAATTAGACTTATGCAACAATTACCGAAATCAGATACATTTATCTTCCACAGGACTAGTGAAATTTTCGCTG
>NZ_JAKJJY010000029.1:0-63394 GCF_022320955.1 Clostridium sp. YIM B02555
AAGCCCACATTTAGAACCTTCCAGCGAAAATTTCACTAGTCCTGTGGAAGACAAATGTATTGGATTTCGGTAAGTTCCGCATATGTCTAATTCTTGCTTTGAATATCTATAATTTAGAAATTATTTAAGAAAGGAACAGGTGAATACATGTATAAAGTTTCTTTTCAGCAAATCAACTATTTTCTGGTAATGGCAGAAAAATTAAATTTTACTGAGGCTTCAAAATCATTATATATTTCGCAGCCTGCACTCAGTAAACAAATACAAATATTAGAAAAGGAATTGGGATTATCCCTTTTTATACGTAATAATCAATCCATCTCCTTAACACCAAGTGGGCAAGCTCTTGTCAAGAAATGGAGCAATTTAGAAGAAATGTTTACACAATCCGTTTCTGATGCTAAACTCTTAAGTCATACTTCGACAGGCACATTAAATATTGGAAGTACTGAAACCTTCGACTGTGAAGAATCCATTCTTGAATTAGTTGAAACTTTTCGAAAAGCTTATCCAAATATAAATATTAATTTAGAGTTATATGGTTTTAAGGAGCTACGTGAAAAGTTAAATTCAAAGGCCTTAGATATTGTCTTTGTTCCATATTTTGAACTTGCAGCCTATAAAGATATTACAAGTATTCACTTTAAAGAAGTTGAACTTGCAATTGCCATATCAACTTCTAATCCTTTATCTAAATTAGATAACTTAACAATAAAAGATTTGGTGGATGAACCTTTCGTAGTTATATCTTCTGATGAATCTTCCAATGGAATTGAAAGAATTAAAGAAGCCTGCAAACTAAATGGATTTTCCCCAAATATAGTAAAATACACTAAGAATATGAATTCCTTAATTCTAGCTGTTAAAAATGGCGATGGAGTTACCTTTTGTAATAATAAAATACCAGTTGATAAAAAAATTCGCCTATATAATTATTCTAACCCTTCAAGGGACTCTGATATTTTTGCGGTATGGAAATCAAATAACCTAAAAATAGAATTAAATTTTTTTAAAGATGAACTTTTAAAATTCAATAATAAAGAAGAACTTAATGGCACTCCACTACCTCAGAGAAATTCTTCATAATTTACAAGAAAACCATAGAGCATTGTGCTTCTCTATGGTTTCTTAATTATAATATGCCTCACTAACTTAATAGGCCTTTAATTTGAGCATCCATTTCTTTTTTACTTATCTCTCCCAAATGATCATTAACTATATCTCCATTTTTATCAATAAACAAAGTTCTAGGGATAGATTCAATATTATAACTTCGTGCTGCAGAAATATCTTTATCAAATAATACCTTCATATTATAATTATTATCACTTATATATTTCTTAGCAATATCAACAGTTTCTCTTTGTCCATCAGTCATATTCACCATTAAAACTACCAATTCTTCTTGCTTATATTTACTTGAAACTTCATTGAATATTGGCATTTCATCTTGACAAGGTGGACACCAGCTAGCCCAGAAATTTACTATAACTGGTTTTCCTATATAATCTGATAATTTTACTTTATTCATATTTTCATCATATACAACGAAGTCTTTTTCTTTCTTTTTGTTTTGTGAATTATCTGTTTGACTCTGAGTATCCTTTTGGCTATAAGAGGTACTCAAGGAGTTATAGCCTATATAAGCTATTCCCAAAAATCCTACAAAACATATTATTGCTATTAACAATTCTTTCTTTTTCATAAAATCCTCCTATACAGTTAAAAATGAAAGTAATTTATTTAAATATCCAGTCATAATAGAAATACCAATAACAATAAGAATTATTCCAGATACAGTATTGATAATTTTATAATTTCTCTTTATAAAATCAAAGGTTTCTTTAACTTTATCAATTAAAATGGCACATAGCACAAAAGGAATTCCTAAGCCCAAACTATATATTAAAAGCATTATCGCTCCCTTTGTAACGTCTTGAGCATTAACAGCAAGCATAAGAGCTGCTCCCAAAAAAGTTCCAACACATGGTGTCCAACCTATTGCAAAAATCATTCCAAAAAGAATTGAAGATAAGAATTTCAAATTTTTTATTTGTGCATTTAGCTTCAAACTTCTTTCCAAAAATGGAATTTTAAATATTCCAATATAATTCATCCCAAAGATAATTACTAATAATCCACAAAAAAAGTTGATAATAGAATTTTCCTCTTTAATAAAGCTTCCAAAGGTTCCTGCTAATGTCCCTAGTAATGTAAATATTATGGTAAAGCCTAATACAAAGCCCACTGAATTTGCAAATGCATCATATTTACCTCTTTTCTCCTTTTCATTGCTTCCAATAAAATAAGAAACATATAAAGGCAAAAGTGGTAAGATGCAAGGTGATATAAAAGTTATAATGCCTTCTAAAAATAACAAAAAATATTCCATCTCTTATCCTTTCTATATTTTTATTTACTTAAACTATAATTCTTCACCTTATATTATAGATGATTTCCATATTTTTGTATGTGATTAAGTTACATATGAATATCCAAGTTTGGTTATGTAAAGCATAAAAAAGCGACTTAACTTTAAGTCAAGTCACTTTTTTCAACTTACTCTTTGTGAAGGTATAATAGTTATACGTATCAATTTATCTATTATTATAATCTTTCTACAATAAGTGCAGTACCCATACCCCCACCTATACATAAAGTTGCTAATCCATATTTTGAATCTCTCTTTTGCATTCCATAAAGCAAAGTAGTAAGTATCCTAGCGCCTGATGCTCCAACTGGATGCCCAATTGCTATAGCTCCTCCACTTACATTAACTTTCTTCATATCAAAATTCAAATCCTTTGCTACAGCTAAACTTTGAGCTGCGAAAGCTTCATTTGCTTCTATTAAATCTATATCTTCTATCGTTAGATTTGCTTTCTCTAAAGCCTTCTTAGTAGCGTGAAATGGTCCATATCCCATAATAGCTGAATCTAATCCTTTTGATCCATAAGATACTATTTTTGCCATTGGCTTTAAGCCAAGTTCTTCTGCTTTTTCAGCACTCATAACTACTATAGCTGCAGCACCATCATTTATTCCCGAAGCATTTCCAGCTGTAACAGTTCCCTCTTTCTTAAAAGCTGGTTTTAGCTTAGCTAAATCTTCTATAGTTGTTCCAAATCTCGGAAACTCATCTGTATCAAACACTATCTCGCCTTTTCTAGTTTTTATAACTACTGGAACTATCTCAGCTTTAAATATCCCTTCTTCTATAGCCGCTTGTGCTTTTTGTTGAGATGCTGTTGCAAATTCATCTTGCATTTCCCTCGTTAAATTCCATTTTTCAGCTATATTTTCTGCTGTAATTCCCATATGATATCCCTCAAAAGCATCTGTTAAAGCATCATTAACCATTGTATCTACAATAGTTCCATTCCCCATTCTTTGTCCCCATCTTGTAGTTGGTAGTACATATGGTGCTGCTGACATATTTTCCATACCACCAGCTACTATGACATCAGCATCTCCTGCTTTTATTAATTGAGCTGCTAAACTTACTGCTCTTAATCCTGACCCACAAACTTTATTCAAGGTAAATCCAGGAACTTCTTCTGGTAAACCAGCTTTTACTATAGCCTGTCTAGTTACATTTTGACCTAAACCTGCCTGTATAACATTTCCCATTATAACTTCATCTACTAATTCTGGTTTAACTTTTGCTCTATTAAGCGCTTCTTTAATAACTAATGCCCCTAGTTCAGCTGCTGGAACTTCCTTCAAAGCTCCACCAAACTTTCCAACTGCAGTTCTAACAGCACTTACAATAACTACTTCTTTCATTTATGCTCCTCCTATATTATTATTTAAAAATACCTCTTGCTTTATCCTTAGTTACCTGATTAATATCTTTGCTTCTCTTTTATCTTTACGCATCATTGCAATTATTACTATTTCTCTCTATTGATATCAATCATACTCTCTTCTATTTAAGTTCGTACTATCAATTAAGAAGCAATTACCATGCCACAAATTATAATTTTTCAACTCTTCCTCATACAAGAAATATGTATAATGTTCTAAATTCCACATTTAGCCATCAAATTTTTTTGTAAAATTTGTTTTCAATTAACCAAAAACATTCTGCCCATGAAAATGTTAATTCGAAATCAACTTAACTATATTATTTATTTTAAGTCAGGAATGTATTATATTTTCACATAACTCTATTTTAAACTAAAAAATTATGGATAGCATTTCTTCAAAATACTATCCATAATTCTTATTACAATATTTTTATATCACTTTAAAAGGCCATAATAAATATTCTTACTCCCACAATAGCTAAAGCAACTGCAAGACTTTTAATTATTGCTGTCCCACAGATTTTCTTAGAAAATCTTGCACCTATCTGTGCTCCAAATAATACTCCTATTGATAAGGCCACTGTCTGTATAATGCTAGATTGAAGCACTCCATTTACTACATGAACTGCTGTCCCTGAAAAGGACATTACTGCTAAAACAAAATGGGAAGTTGCAGTTGCAATATGTACAGGGTAATTTAAAAGATTAACTAGTACAGGAACATGTATTATTCCTCCACCTATTCCTAAAAAGCTGGACATAAATCCTACAAATACACTTACAACAATCCCTGTTATAGGATTGTAGGAAAATGTATGTTCATTTCCTTCAACATCAATTACTGTTCTTGTTACGTATCCATTCTTTACTGCTATAGTAGTTTCTTTTGTTTCATTTTTAGTCTTAAATATCAAAAATATTCCTACTACAACTAATATCACTCCAAATATTCCATTAAAAAGTTGTCTTGGTACATATGAGGTTATTATTGAACCTAATATTGAACCTGGCAGTGTTGCAATTGCAAAAACTATTCCAGATTTATAATCTATACGCTTCATTTTATAATATGCAAAAGAGCCAGATAATGCATTAAAAAATACAACTGTTAATGAAATACTAGTTATTGTATCTGGACTTTTATCCGGATATAACAGCAATAATATAGGCACTAAAATAAATCCTCCACCAGCTCCTATTAAAGTTCCAAAGGCACCAACAAGGAAACCTAACGGGGTTAACCATAAAAATTGCAACAAATTTAAGACCTTCTTCCATATTACTTATAATTTTTAGTATCTATTGACCAATCTCAACTTTCTCATTATATTAATTTACAAATCCTTTATTAAATATTATACCATACTTTTAACCATTTTGGTGATAAGTTTTCATATTTTTAGAAACCCCTTAAGAGATTTCTAAAATATAATTAAATCAATTTCTACTTGTCTTAAGTCCTACTCTATAATAACTTACTGCTAAAAAAATTATCCAAGCTATAACTCCTGTTAAACTTACAAACTGAGCCATTCTAATATTTCCAAGCATCAAGCTATCAGTTCTCATACCTTCAATTACAAATCGTCCTATTGAATATAGTCCAATATATGTCATAAATACAATTCCATTCTTTTTACTCTTTCTAAGTAAAAGCATTAATATTACGAAAACACTAATATTCCAAACAGATTCATATAAGAACGTAGGATTATAATAAACTCCTTGTATATTCATTCCCTTTTGTATGAACATAGGAAAATGTTTAATAAATTCATAGCTTACTGCATCCCCATGAGCTTCTTGGTTAAAGAAATTCCCCCATCTGCCTAAGGCTTGGGCCAAAATAATTGAAGGTGCAGCAACATCTGCAAACCTAATAAAGTTTAATTTTTTGACTTTTGTATAAATCAATGCTGTTCCTATAGCAAAAATAAGCCCTCCATGTATAGCCAAACCTCCATTTCTTATGTTAAAAGCATCAATAATATTATTTTTATAATTATCAAATTCAAATATAACATAATACAATCTTGCCCCTACAATACCAATTGGCAGTGACCATAGTACAATATTTAATAAATTTTCATAATCAACTTCTCTCCACTTGCAATTATATTGTGAGATTAATATCCCTAGTACAATTCCTGTTGCAATTAATATTCCATACCATCTTACATCAAAGCCTCCAATTGAAAACGCTGTTGGATTCATAATTTCACATCCTTATCATTTCTCGTGTAGCCGGCGCTAAACGGATTAATTTAGTATTTTTTCTATAACCATAGCACATGCTCCCACTGCTATAGAATTATCTTCAAAGTATCCTCCTTTGCTAAATTTAATGCGTGTATCTTTTATATGACACTTTTGAGTAGCAATTTCTTTTGCTTTATCATAAAACAACTTTGAATGTTGTATTAATGGCCCACTTAAAATTATAAGTTCTGGATTGAATAATTTTATATAATTTGCAAGTCCAATTCCAAAATATAAAGCTGAATTTTTAATGATATTTTCAGCAATTTCATTTTTTCTTTCTGCTAAACTGCAAACATCCATGTAGTTTATGTGGTTTAGATCTTTCTTTAAGGCTAATGCTTTACTTCCTTTCATTTCCTCTATAAATTTATCCGTTATGTTTGATATAGATACATAACTTTCTATACATCCATAATTTCCACAGGAACACTTTTGTCCATTTGCTTCTACAATCATATGTCCAAAGGCATCCTCTAAATTATTAATTGTTCTTATTAGTACCCCTGACGATATAATTCCAGTTCTTATTCCAACACCACAATTAATATATGCTATGTTATTTTTGCCCTTTCCCATTCCAAAATTATACTCTCCAATAACTGCTGCATTAGCACCATTATCAATAAATATTGCTGAAGCAAATTTTTTTTCTAATTCTTTCTGCAATGGAATGGCATTAAAACCACCAACTATACCTATACCTATACCAACAATATACGAATCATTAATATGCACTTTTTCAGCTAACTCTTCTATGGCATTAGGTATAATTTCGGATATAGAGTCAATATTATATTCATTACTTAACAATCTTTCTCCCTTTATATCCAACTTTAAATTTGTTATAACTATTTTTGTGTATATTCTGGATATATCAAGCCCTATAAGATAATATTCCTCTTTATTTACATCATATAAGCTTGGTTTTCTTCCTCCTGTAGATTCTCCAATTTCACTTTCTACAATTAGTTTTTCACCAAGTAATATCTTAAGACTTCTATTTAATGTGGTTAACTTAATTTTTGTCATATCTATTAATTCGTTTTTAGTAATAGGCCCCTTTTCTTGTAGAACACTAAAAATGTATTTACATCTTTCATCTAATGCTTCAAAGCCCTTATATGTTTTCAAGAAATCCACTTCCTTTCTCCTTACTTAAGAATATCATCTTTTAACCACCTTGGAAATAAGTATTTAAAATAAAAATAGATAGATTTTTATATAGATATCCAAATGAATAATCAAACTTATAAATGGAATATGCATACACTCTTGAGAACACTACACTAGAAATATGATATATTTTTTTCTGGAGCAGGCATGTGAAATTGAGCTGTTGAAGGGTATTAAGCAGAGAACCCAAATCTATGATTTGGTGTGAATCGCTTACTCAGCGAACGAACGTGAGTCGAGTTTCCCCTACGGCTTGTTTCATTTTCAGCTTGTCAAGATTTTATATCTGGAGCACGCTGAAATGACTGCAAGCCCACATTTAGAACTTTCCAGCGAAAATTTCACTAGTCCTGTGGAAGATAAATGTATCATATTTCGGTAATTGTTGCATAAGTCTAATTCTTGCATTGTATATCTATATATTTAAAAATCTATCTATAGACATCAATATTGTTAAAAGGCCCCAGAACTAATTTTCTGAGACCTTTTTATTTATTCTAATTTTTCTTTTACTCCTTCAACCTCAAAATCAGGAACTACATTTTTTATATCTTTAAGTTTGGTTTCTTTTGAAATTGATGTAGGTAGATCAATCTTTATATATATTTCACTTAAATCCATTCCTAAACCCTTAGACAAATCTTCTAAAGTCATATAAAGTTTGATTTCATCCAAATTTATCTTATTCTCACCTGTTATAGATTTAGCTATGATTTCAAAGTTTCCTGTAATTCTTGCAACTCCTATGCCTCCAAAGAATATCAAAAATACTATTACAAATATATATATTGGTTTTACTGCTTTATCCTTAACTTTAAATTCCAATGTAGAATATAATTATTCTATTTTTTCCTTACATTCATCAAATTGTATATCTTAATAATATGATATTTCTAAGCTAATTTTTTAGTTTTCATTTTGTTCCCCTACAATGCTTTTAAGAATCGCAGTTTGATCTTGTACATCCTCTCTTTGTATATCAATTTTTGTCCATTCTCCAACTAAATCCCCACAAGTATGCTGAAGATGATCATAAAGATTGTCCGAATGTACATGGCTTCTAGGATTTGCAATAACAGTAAATGTCTTAACTTTATTAATATTATTAGCTACACATATGGTTTTTAATTCCTCTGAAATCTTACTTAATAAAATAGTATCATGCATATTTTTCACTCTCCCTTATTTTTACATTCCACTTGTAAATTGTCACCTAATTGTGAAATTTCTTCAGGATTTCTTAAATTGAGATTATAATCTTAATTAGAACTTATATATTTATCTATTTGATCTAAAATTTCTTTAGAAATGACTTCTAATTTCTCTTGTAATCCAGAACTTAATCCGAAACCAAATTCAACTTCCTTTACCTCAATTGCAAAAATCCTTCCTTTAATACTAGGATAATAAAGTTTCAATAGATCTAAAAAACTATAATTATGCTGAGAACATCCTTTTTTCTTAGAAATAAAAGTACTTAATGGCAGGCAGGTAATTTCACCTGGATTTTTTCCATAACACGCTGCATCCAAAACAATTATATGAACATCTTCTTGTATATTTGAAATGCCATATTGAATATCAGTTTCAGCATAAATAACTTCAATTCCTCTTTCTAAAAGTCTTTCTTCTATACCTTTTGCTACTTCAATCCCTATAGCATCATCTTTCATCAAACTATTTCCCACAGCAATAACCTTAATATTGAAGCTTGTATTTCCTGGACTATCTACTTCTTTGACTTCCGAACTATTTACATTCGTATTCAAACCAAAACCTCTACTATTTCTGTATCACCTGTACTTCCAATCACATGAGTTGCACAAGATACGCAAGGATCAAAGGTTCTTACAATACGACCAATTTCTATGGGTTCTTTAATATTTTTTAATTTAGTTCCAATAAGTGCTCTTTCTATAGTTCCAGGAATATTTGATGCATCCTTAGGTGATAAATTCCATACAGTAGGAGTTATAATATTATAATGATTAATAACTTTTTTATCTATCTCAATCCAATGTCCAAGAGAACCTCTAGTAGTATCTATCATACCCACTCCATATGCTTTTTCTGGAATATCGTAAACCTTTTGATTATTTGATTTTAGTTCTATCCTTTCAGCAAGTTTCTTCATTATGCCGAGTATCTTTTCTGTTTCTAATACCCTTGCGATGTTTCTATCCATTGATGAATGTCCATTTGTGTACTCACCACTAACTATTAGTCGTGCTAAGGGACCAACCTCCATAGGCAGACCTAAATAGCGAGGAGCTTTTATAAAAGTGTATGCATCCGGTTTAGATAAATCTACTTCTTCTAATCCTGCATCTTTTCTATACCACGAATAATGAATTTGCTCTGTAATTTTATCTGGTTCTAAATTATATTTAATATTATCCTTCATTACTCCTGGTTTAACATAAGTAATATCTGGATCATCATATTTATCAAATACTCCATAAGTCATAAAATATGGATAAGATGCTCCTTTATTAAAATAATCAGAATAATATTTAGAAATAATTTCTACATCTTCTCTCATTTTGGTTGTTACAAAAGCTTCTATATTTCTAATGATACTTTTTACTTTTTCTAACTTGTAGGCATCTATATTTACCGTGACCCCTCCTACAAAAATCCCATGATTATGTGGAGCCTTTCCTCCCAAAAGCGCAAGTCCTTCATGGGCTAATCTGCTAAGTTCAATACTTTTCACATAATCCTCTTCGATTTTCTTATTTATTCTTTCTGGAAGTCTAAAATCAGTATATTGCTGTTCTTCTATTAATTTAATGCTGGATATTTTGGCATAGCTTGGCATAGAAAGCAAATAAAAATGTCTTAAATGATTTTGTATAAATTCAAAGCCATGCATAATATCTCTAATATAATTATCATTTAAGCTAACTGTTATCTTAAGCGCATCTTCTAATGCTAAAGTAGAAGTCATAGCATGAGCTGTTGAACATATTCCACAGATTCTCTCTGTAAAATATACAGCATCTAAGGGTGCTCTTCCTTTTAACATTTTTTCAAAGCCTCTAAAAAGCAATCCACTAGCATTTGCTTTAGCAATTGTATTGCCTTCTACTTCTGCTCTTATTTCTAAAAAACCACTGATTCTAGTTACTGGATCTATAGTGATTGTCTTTCCCATATCTCCCTCCTAATACCTTACAAAAGGTTCCATTCCATCTGGGAATTGTGCTTGTGCACATCCAATGCAATTTGTGTTATCTCCAATAGGCCAATTAACATATCCATTCCATTTTCTTCTTGGGCAATCAGTTTTTGTTACAGGACCTCTACAGCCTAATTTAAACATACAGCCTTCTTCACCAAATTTTTGTGCAAAGATACCTTTATCAAAAAATCCTCGCCTAGTGCAAGTATCATGGATTGTAACTCCATAAAAAAGAAGAGGTCTTCCTTCATTATCTAACTCAGGCGTACCATAACCAACCAAATGCGCTATAGTTCCAACTACCCAATCTGGATGACAAGGGCATCCAGGTAGTTTTATAACTTGGCGTTCTAAAACTTCTTGTACACTTTTACTTTCTGAAGGATTTGGTTTTGCAGCAGATATTCCACCATGAGAAGCACAAGTTCCCACCGCAACTACATACTTTGCTTTTCCTCCAGCTAATTGTATTGCCTCTAACGCTGTAATACTTTTTCCATTGTAATTAGCTACAATATTATAACGTCCATTTTCTTTAGTAGAAACTGCTCCATCTACTAATAATATAAAATCTGTATCTAATGTTTCTAAGAACTTTTCAAAAGCAAACTCTCCTTCTGAACCCATAAGTGCATTATTAAAAGTAAAATTCACAATATTAGTTAAAACATCATAAAGTCCAGGATTTTCACTATTAAGTAGGGATATTATGTTTCCAGAACACCCTGTTACCTCCAACCAAATAGCATTCATCTTTAGGGTTCTTTTATTGTTAACTATTTTCACAACATCATCTGCAATTCTCTTTGAACTATGAATCTTAACTTCTGTAAGTGGACATACTTTCCCACTGTTCAACTTAATTCCTCCAATATACATTTCTTTATTACAAGTTAAATATCAAATTATTTTTTTGCCTGTAATAATTATTATATATATGCTCTATATAGTTTTAAATTAAGGTAAATATACACTAAAGCCTTCAATTTTAAATTTATGATTATATTACTGTAAAAATGTATATAGACAAAAAAGATGAGATAAATCATTTTAACACCATTATCTTTTCCAATTACCTATGACTCTTTGACTATATTTATAATAAATTGTTAATTACTCTAAATACAGTAATAAACTCAATCAAACTGAATATATTAATTCTGTAAAATCAATTTTTGTAAGAGGTTACAATGAATAACTTTCCCTCATTTTCTTCACCTCCTGATTATTGTAGTTTTAATCAAATGCAGAAACCCTATAAGACCTTAGATGAAGCTCTCATTTTAGTTAAAAATGCAGTACAGGGTGAAAGAGAAGGAAAATTGCAAAAAAAATGGCTAGGGAGCTCTCTTACTCCCTAACCTATCTATAATACTAGTAATTCAATTTTACACTTACGCCATTTTCATGCGCATTTTTATTTGTGCTATCTCAAAACTATTTTGTGCTGTTGCTAGTTCTGAATTTCTTGCATCTTCTCTAGTTTCTTTTATATTCACTTTAATCGAACCAGTATCAACTTTTATGTCTTTTATGTCAGATTCTATTCTGTCTAATCTTCCATTAATACTTTTAATGTCAGCTTTCATTTCCTGCTGATCCTTTTGCATTTGTTTTAGTATCTCTAGGATTTCATTATCCACTAAATATGCACCTTTAAAAAGAGCAGCTCTGCTGCAATAAGGAACTTATATTAGCAATTTTTGACTTGTTATTTATTTTCATGTGCCTAACATAAAAATATATGAAGTGTCATAATTATTTTTATCAATTTTTTATTTTAATTCCGTGACATGAATCGCTTGAAGAGCAGCCACTACAGCCGCATCCACAGCCACTTTCACCACTTTTAGCTTTTTTGATTTGTTTACCAATTACAAATGCTATAAATCCAAATATAATTGCACTTAATACTATTGTTGCTATCATAAATACCACTCTCCTATTTCTAAAATTTGAGGCAGTGAATGAACACTGCCTTTTTTCTTTATTATCTTGTATAACTCAATTGTCCCTTAACTTCTTTTTCTTTAGTATTTCTTCCAGTTAGTATAACTATTGCCACAACACCAACTGCAATAATTACAGATACTACTGCACCAATTAAACTTCCTGTTCCTAATATATAATTTCCCACTTGATTAATAACCAAGGCAACTATATATGCAGTACCAGTTTGGAAACCTAAAGTAATAAATGTCCATTTCCAATTTCCCATTTCACGTCTTATCGCACCAATTGCTGCAAAACAAGGAGCGCAAAGTAAGTTAAAGGCCATAAATGCAAAGCCACTTGCTGCTGTAAACATTACTCCAATATTACTAATTAAAGCTGGATCAGTTTCTGACGCACCATCAATTCCATATAAAACTCCAAATGTACCAACAAGATTTTCTTTAGCTACAAGCCCAGTTACAGTTGCAACTGCTGACTGCCAATTTCCAAAACCAAGCGGTGCAAATATAGGTGCTACAACATTTCCTATACTAGCTAGTATACTATTATCTGCATCGACCATTTCAAACGACCAGTTAAAGGTCTGTAAGAACCATACTGCCGAACAAGAAACAAGAATAATTGTTGCTGCTTTTTTCATAAAAGCTGTTACTCTATCCCACATATGAATCATAACACTCTTTAAACCTGGAATATGATATTGTGGAAGTTCCATAACAAATGGTGATGGATCACCGGAAAACAATCTAGTTTTCTTTAAAATGATACCACAAGAAACAATCATAATTATTCCTAAGAAGTAAGCTGATGGAGCAACCCAAGTTGCATCATCAAAGAAGGCTGAAGCTATTAAAGCTATTACTGGAAGCTTAGCACTACATGGAATAAAAGTAGTTAACATAATAGTCATTTTTCTATCTCTTTCATTTTCCATTGTACGAGTAGACATTATACCAGGCACACCGCAGCCTGAGCTAATTAACATTGGTATAAATGATTTTCCTGATAAACCAAACTTACGGAAAATTCTATCCATTATAAAGGCAACACGTGACATATATCCACAATCTTCGAGGATAGACAAGAATAAGAACAATAAAGCTATTTGTGGAACAAACCCGATAACAGTTCCAACACCACTAATTATTCCACTTGATATTAATCCTTGTAACCAATCTGCAACTCCTGCCGATGTCATCCAATCAGAAACATTTCCTTGAATTATTTCTCCAAACAAGGTGTCATTTATCCAGTCAGTTCCTATTGTTCCTATTGTTATCGCAATATAATATACAACATACATTATAGCCACAAAAATAGGTAAAGCTAAAAATCTATTAGTTACAATTTTATCTATTCTATCAGAAGTTGTTTCCTTAATATTACTATTTTTCTTAACAGCAGCTGAAACTACTTCTCCAATAAATGCATATCTATCACCTGTGACAATACTTTCACTATCATCATCAAGTTCAGTTTCACATTCAGTAATTAAGATCTCAACTTCATCTAATATAGCTTTAGAAATTTTTAACTTTTCAATTATATTTTCATCTCTTTCAAAAAGTTTAACTGAAAGCCAACGTTTCTCTATTCCTTCAATTGAAATATTTTTAGTTATGATTTCTTCAATTTTTTTGAAAGCGTCATTTGCTTCCTTTGAATATTGTAATGCAAATTTAGGTTTATTATTTGAATTAGCGACCTCAATTGCTTTTTCCGCTGCTAATTTAATACCTTCACCTTTAAGGGCAGAAGTTTCAACTACAGGGCAGCCAAGAGTTTTTGATAATTTATTTATATCAATTTTATGACCATTTTTCTGAACAATATCCATCATATTAAGAGCTATAACTGTTGGTATTCCAAGCTCTAAAATTTGAGTTGTTAAATATAAGTTTCTTTCAATGTTAGATGCATCTATTATATTAATTACTGCATCAGGCTTATCATTTAACATAAAATTACGAGTTACAACTTCTTCAAGAGTATATGGTGATAAAGAATATACACCTGGTAAATCTACAATTTCAACATCCTTATGACCTCTTAATTTACCACCTTTTTTTTCAACTGTAACCCCTGGCCAGTTTCCAACATATTGAGATGAACCTGTAAGTTCATTAAACATAGTCGTTTTACCGCAGTTAGGATTACCTGCTAAACCTATTTTAATTGACATTTCTATTCCCCCTAATCTTACTCTACAATTATCATTTCAGCATCAGCTTTACGAAGTGATAATTCATAACCTCTAACTGTAACTTCGATTGGATCTCCAAGTGGTGCTACCTTACGAACATAAACTTCACAACCTCTTGTAATTCCCATATCCATGATACGTCTGCGAACAGCTCCAAGCCCATCAACCTTTTTTACTTTAACTGTTTCTCCACATTTTATTTCTTTTAAAGAACTCATTATAATTCCATTCCTTCCTAAACTATTATTCTGCTTGCTAAACTTTTATCTAATGCAACTCTACTGTCCTTTACACTGATTATGAGATTTCCTCCAAGTTCAGAAATAACCTTTATGCTTTCTCCAATAACTAAACCTAAGCTATTTAGAAATCTTTTTGTTTCATCATTTCCAGTAATTTTTTTAATATTCATTTCATTACCTTTGTCTGCTAGTATCAATGGCATACAAATCTCCCCCTCTTCTATTTTCATATAGTTAAATCATAGTTTTAGTTAAATCCAGTACTTAAACTACAAAAAAATTTAAATTAATAATTCCATTCAATTGATACTTTCTATCAATCACTACACTTATATGATACCACTCTTTTCACTTATTGAAAATGATTTTCATTCATATTTTGTCAAAATGCAACTTTATCATTGATAACGTTCTATTTTTATTTTTTTTTCATTTTCTTCATTAATTTCATATACTTTTTTATTAATATATCATTCTGCTATCATTTCAATTCTCAACTACCGCTTAAGAAACCTTTATATATTTACTTTAAATAAGCTTTTTTTTATTATTTATTACTTAGCCCTTTTATAATTCATTCCACAAAAAAGCACTTCCTTTAAGAATAGAGCTTTTCTATATCTTATCAAGGGAAGTGCTTATAATATATTTACTAAATGTTTATTAATTATATTAAGCATATCAATGGTTACTTTACGATATTAATTGATTGTAATTTCATTTTCTAAAATTTCTTTTAGATAGTTAATGATTTTCTCATTCTCTCCAACATATTATGCTATTTCAGTTTTTATTTTATTAATCCCGGAAGTACTATTGTAAATGTAGTACCAACATTCACTTCACTTTCTACTTCGATCTTCCCTCCATGAGCTTCAACAAAAGCTTTTGTTATTGTAAGCCCTATCCCTGAGCCTCCAGTATTTTTATTTCTAGATATATCACTTCTATATAACCGTTCAAAAATGTAAGGAAGATCTTTTTCAGGTATTCCTAACCCGTTATCCATAACTTTGATTATAATATTATCCTTCTCTTCTTTTAATATAACTGTAACTTTTCCTTTATCCTTCAAATATTTATAAGCATTTGAAAGTAAGTTATTCATAATCTGTACCAATTTATCTTTATCTATCATTCCTGTTATGTCTGGAACTATGCTGCTTATTAATTCATAATTCTCTTTATTATAAATAGGTTTATAATTATCTATAATTTTCTCTATTTCAGCTGAAACATTAATTTTACTTTTGCTTAAGATCATATTCATTTGTTCGAGCTTTGCTAAATCTCGTAGATTATCCACCATTTTAGTTAGTCTTTCTATTTCCTCATAAAAAATTTCAAACCGTTCATTAGTTGGTTCCCAAATTCCATCCATAAAAGCTTCTACATGAGTCTTTAAGGTAGTTAATGGAGTTCTAAGCTCATGAGCCATATCTGAAGTCATTCTCTTCCTAAGCATTTCTTGATTACTTAAGGTTTCTGCAAGGTAATTTATAGAATTTGAAAGTTCAATTATTTCTTTTGTATTTGAATTAGTCTTTACCCTAACATTCAACTCACCATTTCTCATTAAATTTGCTGTTTCTGTTATCTTAGCTAGAGGCTTTGATATTTGCCTTGAAATAACTACACTAAGAATAATTCCAAAAACTAATGCTGCTAAAGCTGATATCATAAAGGAATGATTTAAAGTACTAACAAAGGTTACTGATGCTGAAGATAAGTAAGACGTTCCAAAATAACCTATAATTATACTTCCAATATTTTTATCATTAACAGTTAAAGGATATTTATTTTCATTATATTCTCCAACATTAATGCCTGAAAAATTTCGCATCATTCCTCCACCCATCATAGATCCCATCATATTTTTATGCTGCAAATGAGCTTTTCCCGAAGAATAAATTGTATTGTTATTTATATCTTTAATTTCTATATACATTTCTTGTAACTCAGCATATCTTTGTATTTCATCTGTGTTTATTTTGCTGTTTCCATTTTGTGTACTATATAATTCATCAATAATTTTAACAACATTTTCTACCTTTGCATTATGCTCATCGACTAAATAATTTTTAAATTTACTTCCTACTGTGTAATTGGAAATAACACTTACTAAGATAATTGACCCTAAAACAGCCAAAATAAAACCTAAGGATAATTTTTTTACTAAAGATATTTTCATTTCTCCACCTCTTCAGCATTTGGTTTAAATTTATATCCAATTCCATATAAGGTTACTATGTATCCAGGTTCCTTGGGATTACTTTCTATTTTTTGGCGAATATTTTTAATATATGTATCTACTGTTCTGTCAAAACCTTCATACTCCCCTCCAAAAGCTTTTTCCACTAATTCTTCTCTTGAAAATACTTTTTCAGGGTTCATGATAAAAATAGTTAATATTTTAAATTCATTTGCTGTTAAACTGGCAAGTTTGCCTTGTTTTTTAACAAGCATTTTTTTGATATCAACTTCTAAATCCTTATTGTTAAAGGTTAATATATCTGCCATAGGCGCAAAATCCTTATAGGTTCTTCTAAGTAAAGCCCTAACCCTTACAACAAGTTCACGTACACTGAAGGGCTTTGTTAAATAGTCATCAGCTCCTATTGATATTCCTTCTATTTTTTCATCTTCTTCTGCTTTAGCTGTAAGCATAATTATTGGTACGCTGGAACTTGCCCTAATCCTTCTGCATACTTCTTCACCTGTTAGCCTTGGAAGCATTAAATCCAAAATTATTAGATCAATGTTTCCACTATTAAATATATCTATTGCTGTCTTTCCATCCATGGCAGAAATAACTTCAAAGTTTTCTTTTTCAAGGTATGCCTTAACTACATCTAATATATTTTGTTCATCATCAACAACTAATATTTTAAAGTTATTACTCAATTCTCTCACCGCCTTTATCCTATGACTATATTATATAGCTATAAAAAAGACTAGAGTATAGATTATTTTAAAATTACCTTACTCTAGTCCTTATGCTTTACTTAATTTTTCTGTCTAAAAGTATATTTCTTCTCTTTATATATTCTTCCTCGCTAATTTCTCCACCTGCATATTTTTCATTAAGTATCTTTAAGGCTGAATTAGATTTATTGATAAATTCTTTATATAATTTTACACCTATAAATATTACTGCAATAAATATCAATAATCTAAAGCCCATTCCTAAAAACATTCCTTCATATCCCATAGCATTACCTGGTCCAAAACTACCACGTCCTACAAAATTACTACAAAATATAAATCTTTTCCTCCTTTACACATATTATAATGTATTGCTTTCTATATATTTATTATATAAAGGAAATGTGGGGGAATTATGAAGATAAATTAATTATCTCTTATTCCTTATTATTACAAATTATGATTTTTATTTCGTTTTTTCTTTAACATTAAGTTTTTTTGTGTATAATTAATATTAAGAAAGAATTTTTAAAATTTTTTGAATTTTAAAAATTCATATAAAAATAACTATATAAAATTTAAATAAAATTTTCTGTGACTTTGTCACAAATCAATTAATAATATTTTGTTAAAATTTTTTTGAATAAGGAGGGATTTATATGGATTTTAATTTATCCTTCAGTACTGCAGATATATTTAGAAGTCAGCCAGAGCTTGAACCTGACAACATCTATGATTTACTAATTATCGGAGCCGGTCCAGCTGGACTTAATGCTGCTTTATATGCAAAACGTAAAGGTCTTGATGTTGCAATTATTACAAAAAGAAAAGGTGGTCAAATCCTAGATACTTCTACCGTTGATAACTATCTAGGTTTTGCAAATATCAGTGGCGAGGGCTTAGTTGATGAATTTTTAAATCATGTTGAAAAATTAGAAATACCTATTCTAGAAGATACTGAAGTTATTGATACTTTTTCTGATAATTTAATACACCAGATTGTATTATCAACTGGTGAAACTTATAAAACCAAAACATTATTGATTGCCACAGGCTCAAAACCTCGACAATTAGATGTACCTGGTGAAATTAAGTATGCTGGCAAAGGAGTTGCTTATTGCGCAATATGTGATGCTCCTCTATTTAAAAATAGAAATGTATTCATTGCTGGTGGCGGTAATTCAGCTGTCGAAGCAGCACTCGATATTGCTAAATTTGCAAATTCTGTAACTTTAATTCACAGAAGCCAGTTAAGGGCAGATAAAATTTTAGTGGATCAACTTTATAGTCATTCCAAAATATCTGTATATTTAAAAACAAAGATATTAGAAATTACAGGTGATGATGTTATGACGGGGCTATCGCTAGAAAATACTGAAACCCTTAAACACTTCCGCTTAAAAGGCGATGGAATATTTATAGAAATAGGCCATACACCTAATATAGGTCCTTTTAAAGATATTTTAAAGCTTAATGAGCGTGGCGAAATTATAACTAATGAAAGAAAAGAAACTAATATACCAGGGATTTTCGCTGCTGGTGATATAACAAATTCGATGTATAAACAAATTATTATTGCTGCAAGTGATGGCGCTGTTGCTGCACTTGCAATCAATGAATATATTAATCAAAACAAATTATAGAAATTATTCAAGGAGGAATGAATATTATGAAACTTTTTAATAAAGAATTAGAAGAACAATTAAAAGATGTATTTAGTAATTTAGTTGATGATGTGAATATACTTTTATTTACAGATAACAACTGTGACAGTTGCGCTGCAACTATAGATTTTGTAGATGAAATTGAAGCACTAAGTGGTAAAATTCACTTAGAAAAATATACTTTAGCAGATAATGCTGATTTAGCTGATAAATATAACGTAAAATTAGCACCAAGTTTGGTTTTATTAGATGCAAAAAGGAACTATCTAGGTATTAAATTCAATGGAGTACCTGCTGGGCATGAAATAAATTCATTTATTAGTACTATATTAGAGGTTTCTGGAGCTCAAAAAGGCCTTCCAGAAAGTATAGTAGCTAGAATAAAGGCAATAGACAAACCTGTTAATATTAAAGTCTTTGTTACACTAACTTGCCCTCACTGCCCTGGTGCAGTTCAAACAGCTAATAAGCTTGCATTAATGAATGAAAATATTGAAGCAGAAATGATTGAAGCTCAAACATTTAGAGATTTATCTTCTCGCTTTAAGGTATCAAGTGTACCTAAAATTGTCATTAATGACAAGTATGAGCTAGTTGGAAATCAACCAATACAAGAATTCTTAAATGCAATAGAATCAATGTAAAAATAGACTTATTATAAAGCAAGGAAAACAGTAATTTTCCTTGCTTTTATTTTTGGCACATTCAAACAAATAACAAGTCTATTTTCTAGCCTATTTTCCATCATTCTACGTCGGCAAATTGCCCTAATAGCTCGCTATAAGAGCAATTTGCCTCCTTGCCTGATGAAAAATATGCATAGAAACTTTTGACTTGTTATTTACTTTCATGTGCCTTATTTAATTAAATATTAACAAAGATACACTTGACTAAACATTATATATAGTAGTAAAATTATCAAGAAAATTGAAACTTTGTTAGGTGAGGCTCCTATACAGATACATGCTGCTGCCCGGAAACGTCGAAAGACGCCAATGGGTCAACAGGTATTACCGGATTAAGGTTCTACTTAATGTAGCCGAAAACTTTAGTTTTTCTATGCTGTATAGTGCTAAAACTCAACGAGTGAAGGCAAACATCAAAATTAATATTAGTATAGGCATTTTATGTGCATTTATATGATTTTTATTTAGATTACTACCCCTTCACCTTAAGTGAAGGGGTTTATTTTTTAAGGAGGTGTATCCAAATGGATGATAATGATACGGATGAGGATAATATGTATTTTTATTTAAGTTCAAGTAATACTATTTTTATGGGCATTAATTTGGATACCCTTTTGATGCCCTAATTTAAAGGGGTGAAGTACATGAAAAGAACAACAAATTTCTTTTTCAGTAAAATTCTCAATAAAGAGGTTCATAATATTTCAGATCAAACTATTGGTAAGTTAAAGGACTTCGTTTTAGACTTTAACAAAGAAAAACCAGCAATAGTTTATGTACAAATTACTAGCGGCAGAAAATCCTTTTATATATCTGCTGAAGCGCTTGATGTTTTTAAAGATGATAGAGAAAAATATTATATTAAAATTAACAGCGAAAGTCTTGTAATGAAATTTCCAAATGAAAAAGATGTTTTTTTAGTAAGAGATTTCTTAGACAAGCAAATAGTAGATATTAATGGTAGAAAAGTTGAGCGTGTAAATGATGTGCGACTTGGAAACATAAATTCTCTCTGGCAGATTGTTGCTGTTGATATAGGAACAAGAGGTTTACTTAGACGACTTGGTATTGAGTATCCGTTTATTAAAGTTATAGAAACTTTTAATTATAGATTAAGAAATAAATTAATTATTTGGAATGATGTTCAAACTCTATCCACAGATATTAATAATTTGCAGCTTCATATGCCTGCAAATAAAATTGAAACTTTACATGCAGCTGATATTGCAGATATAATCGAAGATCTTGATACTAAAAGTCGAGATATATTATTCCACAGTTTAAATAATCAAAAAGCTGCTGAAGTTCTTGAAGAAATTGAAACTGATGTCCAAGTAAATATCTTAAAGTCAATGTCTGACGAAAAAGCTTCTGATATTCTTGAAATAATGCCATCTGATGAAATAGCTGATATCTTAGAAGAAATAGAAGAAGACAGAGCTGAAAAGTTATTAACTCATTTAGATGAAGAAAGTCAAGACGAAATCAGAGAACTTATGGAATACGAAAAAGAAACTGTAGGAAGTATAATGTCAAAGGATTTCCTAACTTTTCTACCTGACATAACCGTAAGCGATGTGTTGAAATGGATTGAAGATAATACACCTGATGATGAAGAAGGCTATTATATATACATTACAAATGATAAGGAAAATCTTATAGGCATGATTTCTTTATTTTCTCTTATTACTTCAAATAAAAATGATAAACTTTATAACATTATGAATACTAGACCTCAAAGTTTACACGATACTGATGAAATAGAAGATGCAATCAGCCTAATGCATAAGTACAATCTTGTTTGTGTTCCTGTTATGGATGAAGAAAATTATTTAGTTGGTGTAGTCTCCTTAAATGATAGTATTCACGAATACAAACAATTAAGGAGGGTTGTATTATGAAGAAAGTATTCTCAGGAAAATCAAAAAAATTATTCTTTATTATGACAATTATCGGACCAGGCTTAATAACTGTAAACGCTGGAAATGATGCAGGTGGAATTACAACCTATGCAACTGTTGGAGCTAGCTATGGCTATAAAATGTTATGGGGATTACTTTTAATCACCTTCAGCCTTGCAGTAATTCAAGAAATGAATGCTAGAATGGCAGTAGTAACAGGCAAAGGCTTATCTGACTTGATTAGAGAAAAATTTGGAGTTAAATTAACTTTTTTTGCAATGAGTATTTTACTTATAGCCAACATGGGAGTTGTATTTGGAGACTTTGCTGGTATTGCTGCAAGTTTAGAATTATTTGGTATAAGTAAATTTATTTCAATACCTATAGTATCGATAGCTATATGGCTTCTTGTCACTAAAGGTTCTTATAAAAAAGTTGAAAATATCTTCTTACTTTTTACCTTTGTATTTTTTACTTATATTATATCTGCTTTTTTAACAAAACCAGATTGGGGTAATGTTTTTAGATCAATGGCAACTCCTACAATTGAACTAAATTCAGCTTTCCTACTTACTTTTATAGGTATGATTGGTACAACTATAACACCTTATATGCAATTTTATTTACAATCCTCAATAGTTGACAAAAAATTAAGTCTTTCAGATTATAAATATGAAAAACTTGATGTTTATTTAGGCTCCTTTTGGGGTAATGCAGTAGCATTTTTTATAATTGTATGTACAGCAGTAACTCTTTATAAAGCTGGAATATCAATAAATAGTGCCGAAGAAGCAGCTCTTGCATTAAAACCACTAGCTGGTGATGCTGCCTTTATGCTTTTTGGTGCAGGTTTATTTGGAGCTTCTGTTTTAGCTACAGCCGTTATTCCCCTATCAACTTCCTATGCGATATGTGAAGCCTTTGGATGGGAAAGTGGTGTTGATAACGACTATAAGGATGCCCCTGCTTTCTTTGGAATATATACTGGTATAATTATTCTTGGAGCGTTATTTATATTAATTCCAGGTATATCACTTATTGATATTATACTTGCTACTCAACAAATAGCAGGATTACTATCACCAATAATATTAACCTTTATGATAATATTAATTAATGATAAAAGAATAATGGGCAAATATGTTAATACAAAAGTACAAAATATTATTTCTTGGGCAACTGTACTATTTATTATTACTCTTTCTGTAATTTTATTTGCATCCCAATTAATTGGTTAATAGAATAACTTTAAAAGCAAAATTTTAGTGGTAGCTGTCATTGTGACTTGCTACCACTTTTGCAATAAATTGCCATTATCCACTATTTAATCATTAATATTTATATAAGTAATTATATATTTATTTTTCATCAACTTTATTGATTATTTCTGCTGCTATCTTCTTACATTCATTTAAACTTTTTGTATATATGTCATCACCAAATGTTTTTAAAAAAATATTATTTATCTCAAATGCTAATTGTTCTATTGTTATATAATTATTTGATTTCAAGACTTCCTGTATTTTTTCTATTTCTGAAATATATTCATCGGCTGGAGCAATAGGAAACAATCCAATAGGATCCCAATCATTTATTATTGTCATTATTATATCTTTCATATTCTCTTTCCCCCCAAAGTCACAGCTTCTTCTGCCCAACTTAATGATAATCTAAAAATCAAATTTATCAGTTGCTTCTTTCACAAACCTCACATCCCATTTTAGCACTAAATTTTAACCAATCTCTCATTTCCAATATTTATAAATAAAATCTGCCATTTTCCCTTACAAATAACTTTCGATACATTTTGTATTACAGACTTTATTTCTTCGTATACATTCCATCTATTAATACTTTTTTATATATTCCTCCCACGTATCTGGATAAATCTTTTTAATTTGTTCAAGTCTATCTTTGGGAATTTTAGTCTTCCAATAATCAACGCCTTGTCTTTCAAACTCATCAACTATTTCCATCTTTTCTTTATGTCCTTCTGAACCTAATTCAGTAATCCAATTTCTTAATATATCTACTGGATAGAATTTATCTTCTGGATTTTCACCAGGCATCGTAACATTTTCTCCTCTATAATATGGCTCATTTACTTTTGCTTTTTTTTCCACTATTAAATAATATGCATATTTAATTTCTTCACTTTTAGTGTTAGGCCCCACATGATTCAATGCCTCAATTGCCGCACTTGCTCCACTTTTCGTTTTATAATTAATGTCAGCCCCTCCTTCTACTAACGCCTTTGTTTTTTCAAGCCCACACCCAATAGAATTCATCAAAGGACTTGTCCCTTTCTCCAAAATATCACGAGCATGTCCAACATAATTTTTATTAGGATCCGCTCCATAACTAAGTAAAATTTTCACATACTTAGGATCAGTTTTGTAATTATTATCTATCCAAGAATAACCTGCAGCTAAAAAAAGTGGTGTTTCTCCATCCTTTGTTGAAGCTATATTAGGATTAGAACCACATTTTAATAATGCTTCTACTGATTCATACTTTTCCATTCCTACTGCCCATAATAAAAGAGTAGCACCATATTTAGGATCTTGATAGTTTAATAACGCTTGATTATTCTTTCCTATTTTTTCTATCTTTTCTGTCTCCTGATCCCTCACAGCTAATGCTAATTCCCACACTGGAGTAGCCCTATAAATCATTATATTATTAATCCTATCTCCACCCTTATCAGCCATTTTATTTATCACATAGTTAGAAGCCGTACCAATTATATGATAAATAGATATTATAACTATAAAAATTACTGTTATAGCAATTATTTTCTTACGCATAACCTAACTCTCCTCTTAATTATCTTCCTTTAAAATAATAACAAATGGAACTACATATATAATTTTTCTTTTCATTACTCTACCTACTTTATAATTTAATATATTCCTATCTTCAACGATATCTCTAAAAAATCCACTATGATAATTGTATTAACAATTTCAATATTTACTAATCAATAAATATTTGATTTTCTTGGTCAGGAGTACGAATATCCCATATTTTAAAGTTTTCATATTGTTCATCAGAATCGCCATTCCTAATGCAGTGAAATTCAAACAAAAAATTTCCATTTCCTTTTTTATTATAAAATCTGATATATATTTCATGAAAATCATTATGATACTTTTTATTATGATATTTTTCAATACTGGAGAATACATCATCAGTTAGCAAAAAATCTCTAGTATCTTTAAAAACCTCTTTAACTCTAATAAAATCCACATCTTTCTCTAAAGAATACTTAAGAAAAATACACCTTTCATTGTCGTAAACTTCCACATTTTTTATAGATCCATATTCTTTTTGTATGTTTTTTTCAAATTCATTCCATCCCTTTGGATGTAAATCATTATATTTTACACACATGTATACTCCTAATATAAGAATACCAATAGCAATTATTAATATAATCATATACTTGACCATATATTTAATAACATCTATAATAAAGTTTTTAATCTTATCCAAGAATATTCCACCTCTCAAAACTTTATATAATAATTTTCGATTGGTAACACCCTTTAGTTTAATTTTTTCAATAGTATTTATAAAATTAAACTTCATTTCATATAATTGCAATTAATAAAGGATATCTTATATTAATCAGATATTTGATTGAATTTAATAAAAAAATAAAGGTAGTAGCTAAACTATTACCTTTATAACTTTGCCTCAAAATATTATTTTTGTTGAACATATGTATATAAATTTTCATTCTTAATTATAGTAAATCCTTGATAAAAAGCAAACTCTTTATAAGCATTTGCTACACTAGAGGTTATTGAAAATTAAAAAAGGAGCAAACTGTTTCCTGTCAATCAGACACAGCTTACCCCTCTTTAATTTAGATTTGATACTTCGATAAATCATTTTTAAAGGTTTCAGTAATCCCTTTAAAGTCATATATATTTTCTATAAGTCTCTTAATTTCATTAGTATAATTAGTTACACTTGCACTTACTTCTTCAGAAGATGCTGAATTTTCCTCTGCAATAGCAGCTAAAGATTCTATATCATCATAAACTTTAGTTATAGAGTCAGCCTCTGTATTTAATCTATTAATTGTTTCAATCATAGAATTAGCTACACTTTGTACAGATTGATTAGCTTCGAAACTTATATCTCTAACATCTTTTAAACTGTCAGTTTCTTTTGCTAATACATCGTATTGACTATCAATTTGATCTGATAATACTTCGATTTCTTTAACAAATATCTCTAAATTCGAATTTATTTCTAAAACAGCATCCTTTGACTGTTCAGCTAATTTTCTTATAGAATCAGCTACAACAGCAAAGCCTCTTCCTTGTTCACCAGCTCTTGCTGCTTCTATGGATGCATTTAAGGCCAACAAGTTAGTTTGTTCAGCAATTCCTGAAACAATGGCAACAATATTAGTTATATCTTTTGCCTTACCTTCAAGATGTGTACCTTTTTCCTTAACTTCATTAAATTTCTCTAATGAATCTAAAATATTCTTACTTGTGTTATCTACATTTTCATAACTATTATTTATCTTTATCATTGCATTTTCAAGTTCTGATTTATTACCATTTTCTTTATTTACTATATTTCTTAAGGCTTCAATATTACCATTAAGAGCTTGCACAGCAGTTTCTGTATTTTGCGCCTGCATAGATGCACCATTTGCAACTTGTTCAACTACTCCACTTATTTCATTAGTAGTGTTATCCATAGATGTTGATATTTCATTAATTTTATTTACAAAAGTATTCATTTCATCTGTAACACCTTTAAATCCAACAAAATCAGCTTGAATAACCTTCTTATGATTCTTAAGAAGCTCATAGATTTCCTCAAAGAAATCATTTGTTTCAATTTTTCCATCTAGATTATATTTATTTTTTATTATTCTATCAAGTTCTTCTTTTATTTGATTCATTGGGGACATCATCAAAGAAACTCCTACAAAAGTTCCTACTCCAGCTACAATACTTCCAATCAACGCTTTAATAATGTTCTCAAAACCTAACATTGGAAGCATTACTATTGCAGATATTACAAAAGTAAATAAACCGGCTTTAGCACCAAAGCTTTTTATAAAACCTAAAGAAAGTAATTTATTGAAGAAATATTTCTTATTATAATATATATCCTTGTCAAAAGTTAACTTTAGCTTTAATTCATTACTAGTTCGTGATAATTCTTCCATCTTTACTTTTTCATTAAAATGCTGACAAGAGCCTTGTAGCATTCCCATGAAATAATCAAACATTCCTCTTGAAGAATTATAACTAAAAATAGCTTCATTATTTGAAATTGGTTCCATCAATACTAATGGTGGCTTTGCTCCTGCAAATTTCTTTGTCATAACAACATGTACATCAAACATTGATTTTAAAAACGAATAAACATTTTCATGTTTAAAAAACGCAGGATAATCATGACTAAAGGATACTATATTGTCTTGTCCAATTTTCCTCCAAAGTTCCCCAACTTTCATATTTTCCTTATCTGCTATGTAATTCATTATTTTATTAACTTCTGCATCATCTATGTTTTCGATAGGTGAAAAAATTTTTTCTGCTCCCCACCCAACATAATCCATTGCATCGTTAACAGTAACATCACCAAATAATTTTCTATTGGTTCTCATCCAAGTCGCTACAACTGTGCCTTTCATCTCATTCTCCTCCTTAGAAAATCATACTGTCTAAATTTTTATTTAATATTATTCTTAATATACTACAATTTAATTGACATTTATAATTATTATATCATTATTAGTAAATTTGTACTATTAACATTAACATTTCCTTATAAATTATTTTTTGTAATTTAATAGATATTAAATTGCAAAAATAAAATCCTCATCAAGTAATTAATACATGAAAAGGACTTAAGGTCAGCACACTAATCCTAAGTGCTAATTTACTGTGCAAAGTATTAAAAGTTACCATCTTTTAAATCATTAAAATTTATCTTTGATAGCTGTAAAACAAGACTTTTCTGCACTCCTGAAAGAGCTCTATGAATTTCACATCTATTTCCCTTTTTAGCATTGCAAAAGCCTGGATCAGCAATACATCTATTAACATATATTGGTCCATCTATGGCTTCTATAACATCTAATAGTGTAATTTCTTCTGGTAACTTATTAAGAGAATACCCCCCATTAATACCTCTGAAAGATTTAATTATTCCAGGTGCAATTAATTTCCTTAAAAGTTTTAATAAAAACCTTAATGGAAGCTCCTCATGTTTTGCCATTGTTGCTGCATCAACTTTAGCTCCATATTCTAACTTTGACAGATAAAGTATTACACGCATTCCATAATCTGCTTCTTGAGTTATTTTCATCTTATCTCCTCTAAACCTTACTACTTTAGTATACTTTTAATATATTATTTTTATTTTCATTTGTCAACTAAAATAAACTTTTTACTGAATCTAAAAAATCTGCAAACATTTCTTCTAATCTAGCAAAAAATCCTTGGGCTTCTTTTGTATTTAATTTATCTTTTAATTGATTAGTTATATCATTCATTTGATCCTTTAAATTGTTATAATTAAGATCTAAGTCATTTATTTTACTCATTACATTTCTTATATTTTCAATATCTTTGTCTGTTAATTTATCCTTATATTCATTAGTAGCCTTATCAACAATTTTATTCAATTCCTCTTTTGTTTTAGGTTTATCTTTTATTACATCTTTCTTGATATTATTCATTAAATTGCTGGCATCATTTTGCCCAATTTTCTCACCAACATCACCAGTTGTAATTAATTCTTCATTTGCTGCTTCCTTTTTATTTTCATCTATTTTCTTTCCTGTGCTAGTATTTTCAAAACCTTTTAATATTCCAGTTAATGCTGCTGTTCCAGATACTTCAAAAGGTGCTGATGCTTTAACATTAGCATTTTCTATACCAGCAGTGATCAATGCATTTTTTATCATTCCATCATTAACCCAAGTTAGATTATTGGTTGAAACATTTAATCCGCCTTTTTCTGTTGGTTCAACATAAGAGCATGATATTGCTTTATTTCCAAGTTGAGCTTCTGATGCAACTTTAGCTAAATAAGTATGTTCTTCTTTTGAAGTTACTTCTAATATACTAGCACTGTTTTTAGTCACTCCAAAAGCTTTTAACATTTCTTGTTTTTGAGCTTCGCTTAAATCAGCTCCTAAAGTAACAGACTTAAATGAATCTGCAAAAACTGGAACTGCTTCAACTGATGTAAAGAAAAGACATATTGCTAAAGATGTCATAGTTAACTTTGCTATAAATAATTTAGATTTCATAATTTTAAACTCCTTTTATTATGCAATAAGTATATTGTCCATACTCTATACTATTTTTTCTTCGTACATTATAGCATAAAACCAATTAACTTTTTCTAATAATAATCTTACATTTATATTAAAATTGTCATTGTTCAAAGAAAGCACCTTCTGGATTTCTTTATAGATATCCAAAGTGAGAATTAGACTTATGCAACAATTACCGAAATCAGATGCATTTATCTTCCACAGGACTAGTGAAATTTTCGCTGGAAGGTTCTAAGTGGAAGGTTGCACCCATTTCTGCATGTTCCTAAAGTAAATTTATGACAAGCAGAAAATGAAACAACCTTCCACTAATAACCATCATCAGCTCAATTTCACATGCCTGCTTCCAGAAAAATGTATCTAATTTCTAGTGCAGTGTTACGATTATAATTTCTTGATAATGCATACATATTCCATTTATAAGTTTGAGTATTAATTTGGATATCTATGATTGATATGTGCAATCTTAATTAGAACTTATATGTAAAATAAAGATGCAAGCTTTCAAATTTATATTGAAAGCTTACATCTCTTATTTTCTTTTTAGTTTTCTATATTTTCTGGTGTTAAGTTTTCTGTATTTTCTGCCCTATCTTCATTTTGAAGTACACTATGCTTACGTCCATAAACAAAGTAAACTATAAAGCCTATTGCTATCCAAACTAAGAAGCCTTCCCAAGTAATTAATTTCAAACCGCATAATAACACTATACAACAAATTATAGCTATAATTGGTGTAACTGGTGCTCCAGGAACTTTAAATATTCTTTTATAGTTTGGCATAGTTATTCTTAGAACTACTACTGCAGCAGAAACTGCAATAAATCCAAATAAGGTTCCTGTATTTAAAAATTCTACAATAATGTCTAATGGTAAAAATCCTGCTATTATTGCAGCAATTGTTCCAGTTATTAAAGTTGAAATATGTGGTGTTTTATGAGTTGGATGAACCTTTGAAAATACCTTTGGTATAAGTCCATCTCTTGACATAACCATAAATACTCTAACTTGTCCATAAAGTACAACCATCATTGTAGAAATCATTCCAAGGATAGCTCCTGTACCTACTAATGCTGCTCCCCAATGTATACCTACTCTAGCTAAAGCACCTGGCACTGCATTTTCAGAAATTATTTCCTTATAAGGAACCATACCTGTAAGTACTACTGCCACTGCAACATACAAAATTGTAACTGCTGCTAAACAAGTTATAAGTCCTAGTGGAATATCTCTCTTTGGATTTTCTGCTTCTTCAGCTGCTGTTGAAATAGCATCAAAACCTATAAATGAAAAGAATAAAGTAGAGGTTGCCGCGAAAATTCCACCAAATCCAGCTGGCGCAAAAGGTACATAGTTAGCTGTATTTATATGTCCTACACCAAGAATTACAAATATAATAATTATAGATATTTTTATTGCAACAATTATATTATTGACTTTTGCACTTTCACTCATACCATAATATAAAAGATAAGTTATAATACCTATTATTAACATTGCAGGTAAATTTACTATTCCGCCTTTACTTGGTGATGCTGTTAAAAATTCTGGTAACATAACCCCAAAGGATTTTAATATATCTACAAAAGTACCTGACCAACCTACTGCTACTGCACTACATGCAACTAAGTATTCAGCTGTAAGGCACCATCCAATTATCATTGCAACTATTTCACCAAATACTATGTATGAATAAGAATATGTACTCCCTGCTACAGGAAACATAGTTGAAAGTTCACAATAACACAATGCACAAAGACAAGCTACGATACCAGCCAAAATAAATGAGATAATTACTGCTGGTCCCGCTAAGTGAGCTGCTGCACCTGTTGCAACAAATATACCTACTCCCACTACTGCTCCTATACCGAAGGCAGCGATATCTTTTGCTTTAAGATTTTTCTTCAATCCTGTCTTCTGCACTCCATCCAGCAGCTTATCTACTGATTTTTTCTTAAAAATGTTCATAAGGGTCCTCCTATTTTTTAATTAGCCCAAAATTCATATCTTATATCTTACAATTTTCTAAGATTTAATTTTTTCCCCAAAATAATCATAAAAAATTAACAAATCACTTAGTATATTATCATATTTTGATATTATTCCGCAAGATATTAACATTCTGATAAATGAGTTTTTTTTAATTTTAATTCTCTATATATAATATTAAAGTACCCTTAATCCTTAAATTTACTATGTATAAGCACTATTAAAAAATTATTTAAAATAATTTAGAAATAAGTATAGATCTTATATTTTTTCTTCATTTTGAAGTAAGCTATGTTTTCTTCCATAGAAAGTATATACCAAAAGTCCTATTATTAACCAAATCAAAAAACCTATCCAAGTTTTCATATGCAAACGACTCAACAAAACAATGCAACTTATTATTGACACTGCTGGAGTAAATGGCACCCATGGAGTTTTAAAAGTTCTCTTAAAATCAGGCATTGTTTTTCTAAGAACTATAACTGCTAATGAGACAACCGAAAATCCTAATAAAGTTCCGATGCTCAAAAATTGTACTATAAAGTCTAGTGGTAAAAATCCTGCTATTATTGCTGCTAAAGTACCTGTTATTAATGTAGAAAGATATGGAGTTTTAAATTTAGGATGTACTTTTGAAAATAGCTTGGGTAAAAGGCCATCTCTAGACATGACCATAAATATTCTAACTTGACCATAAAGTACAACCATTTGTGTCGAAATCATTCCTAGTATAGCTCCAATTCCTACTAATGCAGCTCCCCAATTTATCCCCACTGTTGCCAAAGCCCCTGGCACTGCATTTTCTGATATTATTTCTTTAAAAGGAATCATTCCTGTAAGTACAACTGCGACGGATACATAAAGTATTGTAACCACTATCAAACAAATAATAAGTCCTAAAGGAATATCCCTCTTAGGATTTTCAGCCTCTTCTGCAGCTGTTGATATAGCATCGAAGCCTATATATGAAAAAAATATAGTCGCCGTTGCTGCAAAAATCCCACCAAAACCATATGGGATAAATGGCTGATAGTTGACTATATTTATATGACCTGCTCCAAGTGCTATAAATATAAGAATTATTGCTATTTTTATTCCTACAATTATATTATTAACCTTTGCACTTTCTTGCATACCATAACACAAAAGTAAAGTTATTATTGCAATTATTATTATTGCTGGTAAATCCACTATTCCTCCTTTTGCAGGTGATGATATAAACGCGTTTGGCAATGAAATTCCTAGGGAATTTAATATTCCTACAAAAGTGCCTGACCATCCTGATGCTATAGCACTGCAAGCAACTAAATATTCTGCTGTAAGACACCATCCAATAATCATAGCAACTATTTCACCAAATACTATATAGGAATATGAATATGTACTTCCTGCTACAGGAAACATTGTTGAAAGTTCACAGTAACATAAACCACAAAGACATGCTACTATACCAGCTATAATAAAGGAAATAATAACTGCAGGTCCTGCTAAATGTGCACCCTCTCCAGTAGCCACGAAAATTCCAACACCTACTACTGCACCTATTCCAAAGGCTGCTATATCCTTTGCCTTAAGATTTTTCTTTAATGCAGTTTTATGTACGCCTTCTAATAATTGCTCAACTGATTTTTTCTTAAAAATATCCATATTGTCCTCCTAGTAATGATATTTATCTAAAGTTTTTACACTTAAGTACTTTATTACATAAATAGTATTTTATTATTTAGTGCTTTATATACTTAGAAAATCCAATAAAATTTTAATTATATTGCAAGGTTCAACATTCAATACTCAATGATCGATTCTCAATTCTCAATTCTCAATTCTCAATTCTCAATTCTCAATTCTCATAAAGAGTCTATAGATATCAAAATTAATAATCAAACTTCTAAATGGAATATACATACATCATTGAGAAATTATAATCGTAACACTAAACTAGAAATCAGATACATTTTTTCTGGAAGCAGGCATGTGAAATTGAGCTGATGATGGTTGTTAAGCAGAGAACCCAAATCTATGATTTGGTGTGAATCGCTTACTCAGCGAACGAATGTGAGTCGAGTTTCCTCTATGGCTTGTTTCATTTACAGCTTGTCCAGATTTTACATCTGGAACACGCTGAAATGACGACAAGCCACCATTTAGAACCTTCCAGCGAAAATTTCACTAGTCCTGTGGAAGATAAATGTATTTGATTTCGGTAAGTCACCACATAAGTTTAATTCTTGCGTTGGATATCTATATATTACGTTAATCATCCTTGGCAATTAACGATTTATGAATAATTAATTTTATTTTTGGAAAAATTATTCTTTGATTAACAATAAAATCTTTGTAGAAACAAAATACAACTGTGTTCATGTTTTTATAACCAAATTTAAGGAGTGAAAATTTTATGAGTGAAAAAAGTCCTGAAAGATTTCAAGGCAGAGTCAGTTATCATGATTCTGTTGAAGAAATGATTAAAAGAATTCGTGAAGATAATATGTCTAATGTATTTGACAGATATGCTCAGCAGGAAAAAATCAGATGTACCTTTTGTCTTCAAGGTGTAAGCTGTCAATTATGTTCTAATGGACCTTGTAGAATAAGTGAAAAAACTGGTCAAGAAAAAGGAGTTTGTGGAATCGATCCTGATGCTATGGCCATGAGAAACTTTCTTTTAAAAAATATAATGGGTGCTGGCACCTACAGTCATCATGCTTATGAAGCTTTTAGAACTTTAAAGGCTACCGGGGAAGGAAAAACTCCATTTAAAATCACTGATGTTAATAAGCTTAAGTTCATGTGTGAAAAAGTTGGGATAGATACAAATCAAGATACTAATGCTATGGCTATTCAATTAGCTACCCTTCTTGAAGAACAGCAACATATCGATATTGAAGATAAAAACATAATGGTTGAAGCTTTTGCTCCAAAAAAGAGAAAAGAATTATGGAAAAAGTTAGCGATCTATCCTGCAGGAACAGTTCATGAAGAACAAAATTGTGTAGCCAGCTGCTTAACTAATGTGGATGGAAGTCATGTGTCCTTAGCGATGAAGGCCCTTAGACTTGGTATTGCTACAATTTATAATACACAAATAGGACTTGAAATGGTTCAAGATATACTCTTTGGAACTCCTACTCCTCATGAGGTTAACATGGATTTAGGGATTATGGATCCTGACTATGTAAACATAGTATTTAATGGACACCAACCTTGGCCAGGAGTTGCAACAATCTTAAAAGCCAGAACTCAGGAAGTGCAGGAAAAAGCAAAAGCTGCTGGTGCAAAGGGACTTAGAATTGTTGGTTCAATTGAAACAGGTCAAGAATTGCTTCAAAGATTTGAAGTGGACGATGTATTTATAGGGCATATGGGAAATTGGCTTACTATTGAGCCATTACTAGCTACTGGTACTGTAGATGTATTTGCAATGGAAGAAAATTGTTCACCTCCAGCCATAGATATGTATGCTGAAAAATATCAAGTAACTTTAGTAGCTGTAAGTACTATAATCGATTTACCTGGTGTTGAACACAAAATACCTTATAATCCTTATGAAATTGATAAAATGGCTGATAAATTAATTGAACTCGGTATAGAAAACTATAAAAAGAGAAAAGAAAGAAACATTGTACCTATGGTTCCAAAGAAAATACAAAAAGCCATTGCAGGTTTTTCTACTGAAGCCGTCTTAGGAGCTATCGGCAACAAACTTGACCCATTAGTAGAAGTAATAGCTGCTGGTAAAATAAAAGGTGTTGTGGCCCTTGCAAACTGCTCAACCTTAAGAAATGGTCCTCAAGACTCGATGACTATAAATCTAACAAAAGAACTTATAAAAAAAGATATTTTAGTGGTTGCTGGCGGTTGTGGAAATCATGCTCTTGAGGTAGCTGGCTTATGTACCCTTGAAGCAGCTAATGAAATGGCTGGAGAAGGCTTAAAAGAAGTGTGTAATATGTTAAAAATCCCTCCAGTACTAAGCTTCGGAACTTGTACTGATACAGGAAGAATTTCAATGCTTGTAACAGCTCTTGCTGATCACTTAGACGTGGATGTCTCTGCTCTGCCAATAGCAGTAACTGCCCCTGAATGGATGGAGCAAAAAGCAACCATAGATGGAATCTTTGCTTTAGCTTATGGTGCTTACACTCATTTATCTCCTACTCCATTTATGACAGGAGCTCCTAAATTAGTTGAATTATTAACCGATAAAGCTGAAGATGTAACTGGTGGAAAAATTGCTTTAGGTGATAATCCAGCTGATGTAGCTAATGATATTGAAGCTCATATTCTAGCAAAAAGGCAAGGCTTAGGATTAAAGTAGTTAATTATGAATATTGAATAATAAATGATTAAGGAGGATATTCCTTCGGAATATCCTCATCTTAATAAGTTTCAAATTGCAGATAAGTTCCGTTGTTGCAGCATAGCTGCTCTTTTTATATAAGTTCCGTATTGTGGCATAGCCACTCTTTTTATATGTGCGTATTGTGGCATAGCCATCGACTTTTCTACTCAATTGTAAATTGTAAACTGTGAACTGAAATAATTAAGATCCGTTGTTGCAGCATAGCTGCTCTTTATATAGGTGTATAATTTTTTAAATTTTACTGTTAATATTTTACATTTATGTTATAATTTAAAAATAAATATTTATGTCATATTAAATTTAGGATTGCCAAAGGAGAGTTGACAAATGTTTAAAATAAAGACGCTACTGTATTTATTAAATGTTATTTTTTTATTTAATGCTAGTAATATAAATACCACAACACCAATTCATATGGTAACTGAAGAAATTATAAAAGATAAACCTCAAACAATTATACATAGCACAGAACTGCATTTAATTGAAAATCCTATTGAAATTCAATATGAAAAAGACAAGCAAGAAGAAATGAAAAAGAAATCATTACTGAAAGAGAATGTAAATTCACCTGAATGGAAAGAATATATTCTTACCTTCTACACCTCCCTGGACTTTGAAAATAGCAGTGCTGGTGCTGTTACATGTGAAAACAAGCCTTTAATACCTGGAGGTGTTGCCAATAATGTAATTCCTTTAAATACAAAAATATATTTAGAAAACTACGGACAAGTAGTTGTAAATGATAGAGGCTCACATGAACATTTTGATACAGCTAATAGATTAGATGTCTTTATAGAACGAGAACCTGGTGAAAGTGATAAACAATATGCTCATAGAATAAACAGTTATGGTGTACAAAAAGTGCAGGGTTATATATTGAAACAAACCTAATCCCTTCCTTAACATCCTTATTCCTATGGCTCACTAGTCTTCTTCACATATTTATCATATGGCAGAGTAATTACAACCTCTCCATTTTCAAATTTGTAATCAGTATTTGCAAGTGGATTTTCATTCTTAATTAAATTCATTCCAACGGCATAATATGCTTCCGCAAAAGCTTTCGGATCCTGAATAACTGTTCCCTCCATAAATCCTTCGTCAACCAAAGCTCTAGCTTCTGGTATCGCATCAATTCCAACTACTGGTATATATTTAAATTTATCACCTGTATTATATCCATATTTTTGTAGTGCTTCAATTGCACCAATTGCCATAGCATCATTATTAGAAATTATGGCTTCAACTTTACCACTATACCTAAGCAATAAACTATCCACCGCATTTTTTGCCATATCTTTTAACCAATTTGCATTAACATGCGCGAGTTCTTCAGTTTCTATTCCTGAATCATTGATTGCTTTAAGGGCATATTTTGATCTTTCTATTGCTCCTAAATTATTTGCTTCCCCC
This sequence comes from Clostridium sp. YIM B02555, assembly GCF_022320955.1. Taxonomy (NCBI): domain Bacteria; kingdom Bacillati; phylum Bacillota; class Clostridia; order Eubacteriales; family Clostridiaceae; genus Clostridium; species Clostridium sp. YIM B02555. Next base: position 37,095 of record NZ_JAKJJY010000029.1, read on the forward strand.
TCCAATAAAATATATTGCAAAATACCATCACCATTTTTGTCAATGCTGTCCTTATCAGCCTTCCATAAATCAACTAGAATTTCTCCTTCAGCAAAGCCTGATTTAGGCACATTAGGTGTAATAAAAACTACTTTGTTATAATTTTTCGATAGCTTTTCTGCTATTTTAGGATCAACATGAAACACTATTAAAGGAATTTCCTTAACTTTAACTTTATTAACAAAGTCTTCAACCACGCTTTCTTTCACATCTGCTAAATTTGCTATTATAAGGTCTTCATTGTTTCTAAGTAGTGAATCTAGTATTTCATTTTGTTTGGCTATATTATTTTTTCCGTCGTAAAAAGTAAATTTAACTTTATCTGGATTTTCCTCTTGAATTTTTTCTAACTCTTTTTTAACATCTTGTAAGAATAAATCTTCAAAACTATATAGAAGCACTGCAACATTTGCAGCATTCCTACTATTTAAATTTTGTGTTTGGTTAGCAAAAGTAGTAACAAAATTTTCACCTATAGCGATAGTATTTATCATTATAATCATAATAACTATAGCTGCTTTTCTTATTATTTGCATTGTAGCCTCCATATTATTTTGTTTTATTAATAATATATTAAACTATAAGTGCAATATTTATTCCTCATATAGATATCCAATTTAATAATCAAACTTATAAATGGAATATACATACACTCTTGAGAAATTATAATCGTAACACTACACTAGAAATTAGATACATATTTGTGCAAGCGGCATATGAAATTAAGCTGTGATGATTATTAAGCAGATAAGTGAAAGTCCAAATCTATGATTTGGTTTCTTGAACTTAGTTAACTCATTCATGAGTTAACCTCCTTTAAAAAACTGATTTGGTGTGAATCGCTTACTCAGCGAACGAATGTGAGTCGAGTTTCCTCAAAGGTTGTTCCACTTTCTGCTTGTCATAAATTTACTTTAGGAACATGCAGAAATGGGTGCAACCTTACACTTAGAACCCATCCAGCGAAAATTTCATTAGTCCGCTGTAATAAATCTGTGTTTAATTTCGGTAAGTTCCGTATATGTCTAATTCTTGCTTTGGATATCTATAAACCTCGAAAAAAATACTTATCTATCAATGAAAAATCGCATTTTAATATGCTTAAATACTTATGTCTACATAATAAATTTTATTTCCACGCCATTTAATAAATTTTTCAAGATCTGAATATGAAAGACCTATTGTTGCTGTATTTACATTAGGATGAAAATTTACCACATCAGCCTTGGTTATATCTTTATCAATTAAAACTATAACTTCACTTTCAATATCATTAATTATGCCAAATGGTGTAACTGAACCTGGCCTAAGACCTAAATATTTATGTAACCTTTCTTCTGATGCAAAGGAGAGTTTTGTGCTTTCTATTTGTTTAGCTAAATCTTTTAGATTAACCTTTTTTGCATCATCTAATAAAACAAGATAATGTACATTCCCTTTGGAATTCCTTAAAAACAGATTTTTACAATGCTGTCCTGTAATGTTTATATCTAATTTCTTAGTGTCTTCAACAGTATAAAGTGGTTCATGCTCATACCTTATATATTTAATTTCTAAGGCTTTTAGTGCATCATATACTTTTTGCTCATTTCCTTCAGTCATTTTACACGCCTCCAATTATATCTTTTTATCAAATGTAATCTTTATATAATTTTGAATAACTCCCCTCTGTTTAGTAAAAGATAATATATATGTTCTGATTCTTACATTTATAAGTTGAATTATTAATGGAATATGTATACATTCTTGATAAATTATAATCTTAACACTACACTAGAAATTAGATACATTTTCCTGGAAGCAGGCTTGGAATCAGTTATGGGTTATGAGTTACGTATGAAATCTCTTTAAAGATTTCAAAAACGTATAATTTAAGAAAAGCTATTAGCTTTTCTTCCTCAACTGATAACTGTTAATTGTTAACTGTAAACTGATTTAAGTCCTGTGGAAGATAAATGGATCTGATTTCGATAATTGTTGCATAAGTCTAATTCTCGCTTTGGATATCTATATTATTACATCTATCAATTTAAGAAATTATAAGGGAAAAGTGAAAATCAAAAAATTGATATTCTATAATTGAACATTGATAATTGAAACAGATATATTAAATAAATTTACAATGAGGTGTTATTATGAATTATAATACATTGTTATTAATTATGACTATTATTTTTTCTATTATAACAATATATACATGCATTAATATAATAATAAAAAAAAGATATAAGCTCCTAGGTGAAAACATAGTAGCCTATATCGCATATTTGTTTTTTCTATTTATCCAATATAAATATGCATTTAAAATTAATATTTATATTATAATGTTAGTTTTAATAAGTATAATTGGCAATAATTTTATTGGTGATTATATGGATCTTTATAATACCACTAAACGCTACGATAGATTTTTACACGCTTTAGGTTCATTTTCTTTCGCACTTTTCTTTTATTCCATCTTAGACAAACTAGTGCTTCATATAACCTCTCCGAAATATTATGTTTCTATATTTGTAGCAACTATTGGAATTTCACTAGGCTGTATTTATGAAATATATGAATTTATTCTAGATTCAACTTTAAACTTTAATAATCAACATGGGCTTAAAGATACAAACTTTGATTTATTATCTGATGTTATAGGCTCTATTATTGCTGCAATTATTGCTTTATGGATTTTTTAATATAAATAATCTCTAGTCATAGGAATATTATTATTTAAGCCTTTTGTAATTAAAATTTGATGTAGATCTATTATTCCATTATTAAAAGTCGCTGCACATGAACTTAAATAAAGTTCCCACATTCTTATAAATTCTTGATTAAACATTTTTGATATTTTATCTATATTTTTATTATAATTATCCCTCCAGCACAAAAGTGTTTTTACATAATGTCTTCTGAGACTTTCAACATCAATAACATGGAATTTATAATCACCACAAATGTTTATTATTTCTCTAAGACTTGGAATTACCCCCCCTTTAAAAACATACTTTTTAATCCAAGGATCCCCTGGATATTCTTTTAAAGCACTAATATAGTGTAGTAAAAATACTCCTTCTGGTTTTAAAACACCATCAACATTTTTAATAAATAATTCATAATTTTCTCTTCCAACATGCTCAAGCATGCCTATGCTTATAACTCTATCAAAGCCTCTGCCACTCTTAATCAAATCACGATAATCCATAAGCTTAACTTCCAATAAATTTTCAAGGTTTTCTTCTTTTATTCTTTCATTGCACTTTTTGAATTGCTCTTCACTTAAGGTAATTCCAAGACCATGAACTTTATATTTTTTTGCTGCTTCTATCAGTAATGAACCCCATCCACAGCCAATATCTAAAAGACTCATGCCTTCCTTTAAATTAAGTTTTTTTAATGAATGATTAATTTTGTTAATTTGTGCATCATGTAAACTATCATTATCCGATTTAAAATACCCACAAGAATAAGTCATAGTATCATCAAGCCAAAGAGAATAAAAATTATTGCCTATATCATAATGAGATTGAACTTCACTTTTTTGATTTTTGGGAGAACTCGATGTAAAAATCAAGTTTTTAAGAGATTTAGCATCAGTTGTGAATTTATCCATTTGGCTAAGGAATAAATCTAAAACTTGAAATAAGTCTCCTTGTATCTCAATATCACCTCTCATATAGGCTTCTCCAAGGGCAATAGATGTACTTTTTAATAATTCTGTTTTGCTTATCTCATTCTTAACAGTTATTTCAAACTGTGGTGTACCCTCCCCAATAACATATTCTTCGTTATTTTGAAATTTTACTTTAAACGGTATATCATCGAATTTCTCCAAATACTTAATATAAAAACTATTAATAAAGCTCACAAAATAGCCTCCTCTATAATATAACTAATTATTTATATTAAGATTGGTTCTCAAATATACCATTCACTTCAGTTTTCTATTTGTTTCTCTGCTTACTCTCTCTTTCGTTTCCTCTTTTAAAGTTACCTGTAACCTTTGCCATTATTAGTTGTGCTGTCAAAAAATCGGCAGCTTCTATTTTTCTCAAAAATTTTTCACCTTCTTTACCTCTCAATATAGTCACTTGCTTTCCATTCCATGAGGTAAATACTGTATTATCCTTTGATATTCTATATAAAAAAACTTCTTCTTCAAATTTATTACGTTTATCAATTGTATTCAAAAGCTCACCCCTACAAAATAAATATTTTCTATACAATTTATTTAATTTTATATAATTTCTACCATTAAAAAAATTATAACTTAGCTCATACTCTTTTTCCAGTATCAAAGTAACTTTATAACTAAATATATATTATGATATAATTGTTACAATATGGTAATTTGGAGGATTTTATGAATAGAAAGATTAAATTTATACTATTTGCCTTAGTAATCTTTTTATTAGTAGTTATTGGTATACTCAAATTTAATTTTAGTAGCGGATATAAAATATCTATTACCAACAATACTAATAAAACTATTAAAAATTTAGAACTAAGATATAAAGTAGGTGACATTATACAAAACATTTCACAAATAGAATCTAAAAAATCTTGGAAAGGCACTATTGATACTAATAGTATTCAAGGTGAAAATGCAATAATTTTAACCTACAAAAATAACAAAGGAACTTCATATGAAGAGTATGTAGTTGGATACTTAGAAAAAGGATATAGCGGAAAGGCTGATGTAGTTATTAATAAAATTGATGAAAACGGTAAATTAGAGATGGAAGTTAAATGAATCAAATGTTGATTAGTATATCGAACTTCTCCTTCAAATTTATTACGTTTATCAATTATAACTTACATATTATTCAACTAATTTCTAATATGGAGGTATTAAACTATGAAAAATAAAAAACTTCAAAATGCAATTATAGTTTTCGTTATTATTTTTATTTGTGGATTATTAATTGTTATAAATTCTTTCAATTTAGGAACTTCTTTTTCAAAACAGTATGATAATTCAGGATGGTCTTTATCTGATTACGAAGTGAACATAAAAACAATTTCGTTTATGGTAGTTGGTGCATTGCTTTCATTAATATCAGGACTTGGATTAGTATTATTAACTATAAAGAATATTTTTGATGTTTAAGAAATGATCATAAAATAATGGAACCCTTTTAAAGGGTTCCATTATTTTATACAACTTTTATTTATATAAACTAGAAAGAGGGACAATTTAAATCATACTAAGGTAATTATATATTCTCTATTGAATTAAAATTCTACTATTTTCTTTAATAGCTTCATTTAATTTAGGTAAAATAATCTTTAATTCACCATTTTCAAATTTTGCTGAAATTTGTGCATTATCAACATTTTCTACATGGAAAGCTCTAGAAATTTGTCCATAAGTTCTTTCTCTTCGGATGTAATTATCCTTTTCTTCATTAATCACTTCATCTCTTTTAGCAGAAATAATTAATGTATTGTCCCTATATTCTAGGCTGATGTCTTCCTTTTTAACACCAGGTAATTCTGCTGATACTAAATATTCATTTTGAGTTTCTCTTATATCAGCCTTAAATTTTTGGTTGCTACTAAAACCAAAATTCATTGGTGAAAAGAAATCATCATTGAAGAATCCATCAAAGAAATCATCAAATGAACCTCCTTTCTTGCTTACTCCATTAGTTCTAAAAGGTATCAATCCAAACATACTTAAGACCTCCTTAATTTATTTTATTTTTATACTTGTTTTTGTATTGTTTGTTTTTACAAGTAAATTATAATTTAATAGTCAAAGAAGGTCAAAGTCTATATAATTAATTTTTTATATTTTTTAGGCGTTTTACAATTAATATTCAAAATTAACTCTGTATAGCTAATTATTTCTCTTATATTCTTCACATATCTTGCAAATTTATTATTTTAGAAACCACGTATATTTTACTTATAGTAGTGTAATCACTTTTTTATTAATAAACTTTTACAAACACAACTTTTAAGTAATTCCCTTCTGGGAACTTTTCTGTCACTGCAAAATCCTCTGGAAGGCTGTGCTCTTCTAAAATCCCATAATTTTTATGTAATTCTTTAAAAGCATCATCTATAAATTTTTTAAACTTAGCCATATTAAAGGTAGCGCAATTAGTTGAAGCTACAATTATCCCTTCGTCTTCTGTTATTTCAATAGCTGACTTCATTAAATCTTTATAATCCTTTGCTGCACTAAATCTATTGTCCTTAGAGGTTGCAAAGCTTGGTGGGTCAAGAATAACCACATCAAATTTTAATTCTTCTTTCTTAGCTCGTTTAAAATACTGGAAAATATCTTCAACAATTATTTCATGTTTTTCTGGATCAATATTATTTATCTTAAAGTTTTCAGTTGTTTTTTCTAAACTTCTGCTTGCTAAATCAACACTTGTAGTAATAGCACCACCTTTTGCTGCTGCCATAGAAAAGGCTCCTGTATAAGAAAAGGTATTTAATATTCTTTTATTCTTAGAGTATTTTTCTTTAATAGACTTTCTAACTTCCTTTTGATCCAAAAATACCCCTACCATTGCTCCATCATTTAAATAAATTGCAAAATTAACTCCATTTTCCTTAACTACAAGAGGTTCTGGTGCTTTTTTTCCACATAAATAACTATCTTCATCAACAACCATGCCATTTTCTTCAAATCTTTTCTTTTCATATATTCCATCAAAAGAAACTAAAGCTTTTATAGCTTTAATTATATGTTCCTTAAATACATACATTCCTTTGCTGTACCATGTTACAAGATAATATTCATCAAAATAATCAATAGTAAGTCCTCCTATTCCATCTCCCTCACCATTGAATACTCTAAAAGCCGAGGTATCCCTTGAATGATAATATTTCATTCTCTTAGAAAATGCATTTCTAAGCTTATCATAAAAAAACTTATAATCTAAGTTACTGTTTTTACTGTTACTTAAAATCCAGCCACAACCCTTATTTTGCTTTCCATAATACCCTTTACCTAAAAAAGCTTTTTTATCATCTATAAGCGTTATAAGCTGACCTTCTTCTTTTAGTACCATTGGATTTACCAAAGCCTCTTCTAAAATTAAAGGATATCCTTTTTTATATTTATTTACAAATTCTTTCTTTACACCAATCATTACTTCTTTCATATATGTACCTTCCTAAACAAATTATTGTATTAAATTCTAAATAATTATATCATATATATAAGATTGTTAATTAATAATTTATATATATGAATTAAAAGGAGCAAAAGGAAAATGATACTTTCTGGAAAAGAAATAAAGAATAAGTTAGGAAAAGAAATAATAATAGAACCCTTTAGTGAAAAACAACTTAATCCAAATAGTTATAATCTAAAATTACATAACGAATTACTTGTTTATGATGAAACAGTATTAGATATGAAAAAACAAAATAAAGCAAAAAAGATAATTATACCTGATGAAGGATTAGTTTTAGAGCCTGGGAAGCTATACTTAGGAAGAACAATAGAGTATACTGGAACAGATAAATATATACCCATGTTAGAAGGACGTTCTTCCGTTGGAAGATTAGGCTTATTTATTCACGTTACTGCTGGCTTTGGTGACGTAGGTTTTCATGGATATTGGACATTAGAGATATTCTGTGTTCAACCAATAAGAATTTATTCAGGAATCGAATTGTGTCAAATATACTACCACAGCATTGAAGGTGATTATGATGTGTATTCTAGTGGGAAATATCAAAATAATCAAGGGGTTCAGCCAAGTCTTTTATATAAGGATTTTGAGTAGAATTTAACCGAATTAATTATTAGGATATAGATATCCAACGTGAGAATTAGACTTATGCAACAATTACCGAAATCAGATACATTTATCTTCCACAGGACTAGTGAAATTTTCGCTGGAATGTTCTAAGTGGAAGGTTGCGCCCATTTCTGCATGTTCCTAAAGTAAATTTATGACAAGCAGAAAATGGAACAACCTTCCACTAATAACCATCATCAGCTCAATTTCACATGCCTGCTTCCAGAAAAATGTATCTAATTTCTAGTGTAGTGTTGCGATTATAATTTCTCAATGATACATGTATATTCCATTTATAAGTTTGATTCTTAAATTTTATATGTATATGTAAATTGAATATTTAATATGTTATATAACTGGAAATCTCATTTCCAGTTATATTTTTCTTCAGATACTAAAATTGATTAGTACTTTATTTTTAATTTTTATTTATAAATTATATTTTTTATTGTATCAACTATATATTCTTTTTGCTCAGTATTCAGTTCTGGGTAAACTGGTATAGCAAAAGTTCTATGTGATAGATATTCTGCCACAGGTAAATCTCCTTCTTTATATCCAAGGTTCTTATATACCTTTTGTAAATGCATTGGCACTGGATAATAAACTCCTGTGCTTATACCTTCTTCTTTTAATTTACTAATAACTTCTTCTCTATTCTCAGCTTGTACAACATACATATTATATACTGACTTGCCTTCTTCTATTATTACAGGTAAAGTCAATGCTGTTTCCTTTAGTTTTTCATCATAATTTTTTGCATTTTCTCTTCTTTTTTCATTCCAACTATCTATAAACCCTAGTTTTATTCTTAAAATTGCAGCTTGAATTGTATCTAATCTTGAATTAAATCCAATTAAATAATTATAATATTTTAATGGATTATATACTGTATCATCATGTCCTTCTGAAACTTCAATTTCCTCATTAATATTATTTAAATAATTATATGCTCTTTGTCCATTTTCACCACTACCGTGAGTTCTAAGAGCCTTTACAATAGTTGCTAAGTTATCATCAGAGGTAGTTATAATTCCCCCATCTCCTGCACATCCAAGATTTTTAGTTGGGAAAAATGAGAAACAACCTATATCCCCTATAACTCCAACTTTCTTACCTTTATACTCAGCACCAACAGCTTGAGCTGCATCTTCTATAACTTTCAAGTTATGTTTTTTAGCAATTTTATTTATTTCCTCCATCTTTGCTGGTTGTCCAAATATATGAACTGGCATAATTGCTTTAGTCTTTTCAGTAATTTTTTCTTCTATCTTTGTTGAATCAATATTATAAGTATCTTTTTCAACATCTACAAAAACTGGAGTTGCTCCTACTGCTGAAATACTTTCTGCTGTTGAGAAAAATGTAAAAGTTGTTGTAATAACTTCATCGCCTTTCCCAACACCACAAGCCATAAGTGCAATAACTAAGGCATCTGTTCCATTTCCTACGGATATTGCATGTTTAGCTCCCACATAATTTGCAAATTCCTTTTCAAATTCTATTACATCTTTCCCCATAATGTAATTTGCTGATGAAAGTACTTCACAAGCTGCCTTTGTTGCTTTATCCTCAATTGTTTTAAATTGTGCTTTTAAATCTACTAATGGAATGTTCATTTTTTACTCTCCTTTATTTCTCTGCTTTAAACATACAGGTTTTTGTTGTTATTGATATATGACCATTTTTTCTTATATGCTCTTCTAAATACTTTGTAAATTCCTTTTTTCTTTCACCCACAAGTATAGAGCTACCTTGAATTGTTGATGCTTTATAAGACACTACAGGCTTTGGATCATCTACTATTATTTTTCCATCTAAAATTTCAACCTCAACTTTGCTAAAATATTTTTCAAGTATTCCTTTTCCATGTTCTAAGTCAAACCTCTCTGAATACCCGTTTGTATCCAACCCTAAATTAGGTGCAAATTTTTCTGCAAGCTTATTTAGTTCCTTCATCGCCTCGCAGGAGTTTGCTGTCACATAAAAGATTCCCTTAGGCTTCAATACTCTTTGTATTTCAGCTAAAGCTTTTTCAATATCAGGAATGAAGTATATCATATGCTGTGCAATTATTATGTCAAAGGTTTCATCTTCATAGGGTATATTTTCAGCATTAATTTCTTCATAGCTAAAATCATGAGAAACTTCTTCTAATCTACCTTTAGCTATTTTTATCATGCTTTTAGAGAAATCTGATAAAGTAATATCTAAATCGCTACTTATATATTCTTTGTTTTTAAGCCAAAGCTTACCAGTTCCACATCCAAGCTCTAAAATTTTTGCATTTTCAAAAAAGTTTATATTACTAAAGCACCATTTATCAAAATCTACTTCATTTGTATTATAACTATGAAGATTACTCCTAATATTTAAGTTTTTATCACTCTTATATTGTTCTCTTACCCTGCTCTCCATATTAGTTACTTTAATAATATCAATTAAATTGCTAGCATCTAAAAAACCATTTTTCCTTGCAGTATTTTGTGCTTTATTAAAAACTTCAATAACTGCATCAATATGCTTTTTCTTTTCCTCTAGGGCCTTCTTTTGAAAACTTATCATACTCTCTAAGTTTTCTCCACTTTCATGTAAAATATGGCTTATTTCATTTAAGGATAATCCAATAAATTTTAAGGTTGTAATCTGCTGTAGTTTTAATAAATCTTCTTCACAATATATCCTATATCCTGAATCAGTTTTTTCACTAGGTTCAAGCAATCCAATTTTGTCATAATGAAGCAATGTCTTTACTGTTACTCCTGATTTTTTAGCAAATTCACCAATTTTCAATACCTTCCCCCCTTATCAACTATATTTTATTCTACTACCTTAGGTCAGAGTCAACTTAAATTATCGACTTTTCTTCTTTAATCCTTAATCATTTATTAAAAAAGGATATATGTCCTTGGTGCTAACTATGAAAATAATCTACACCTTAAAACATACATCCCATTTTTTGTTAAAAACCCACTAAAAATTATAATAATTCTTTTATTACCTTTACAACTTCTTTTGCTATATATTCAGCATCTTCTAATGATAATATAGTGTATACTGGAAGACTAATTTCATTTTCATATTGAGCATAAGCATTTGGATAATCTTTAATATCATATCCAAGATTCTTATATAATGTTAACATTGGTAATGGCTTATAGTGTACATTTGTAGCTATTCCCATTTGAGCTAACTTTTCAATAGCAGCATTTCTCTTTTCTTCATTAAAGCCTTTAACTCTGTAAAGATATAAATGATATGAAGTTTCTGTTCCCTTATCATCTTTAGTAAATGGAATTATTGAAAAATCTTCTTTTCCTAAGATATCTGTATATACCTTAAAGATTTGTCTTCTTTTTTCAAGCATTGCATCATATCTCTTAAGTTGAACTACACCAATTGCAGCACCAATATCAGTCAAATTACATTTCATTCCATCATTTATGATATCATATTCCCAAGCTCCAGCCTTAAGTTTACTTAAAGCATCTTTAGTTTGGCCATGCATTGCAGTATATCTCATATACTTAAGTAAATCTTCGTGATCCCCAAAATGATTATCATTGAAAGTAACGGCTCCACCTTCACCTGTAGTTAAATTTTTAACTGCATGGAAAGAAAATGAATGAAAATGTGCTTGTGATCCAACAGGCTCTCCTTTATATTTTGCTCCAAAAGAATGAGCTGAATCACAAATTATCATAATATCTTCACGATTTAAATCCTTAAGAACTTTTTTTAATGCATCATAATCAAATGGTACACCTGCAATATCAACTGGGATTATTGCTCTTGTCTTATCTGTAATTTTTTCTGCAACTTTATCTATATCTAACATAAAAGTATCTTTTTTTACGTCAACATATATTGGCTTAACACCTCTATGTATTGCTGCACTTGAAGTAGCTGTATAAGTATAAGGAGTTGTTATTATTTCATCTCCTTCTTTAAAATCAAACACTTTAAGTACTAATTCTTCTGCTGCTGTTGCACTATTTAATGCTAAAGCTTTATTAACCTTACAATACTTTTCTATTCCTTCTTCAAATTCTGCAAGCTTTGGACCTGAAGTTATCCAACCAGATCTTAAGACGTTAGCTACTGCCTCTATTTCTTCTTCCGTTATATCTGGTGGTGAAAATGGTATCTTCTTCATAAAATTCAATCCTCTCCTAATCAAATAAGATTTATTAAGTCAACTTAAAAATCATTAACTTAACTTTTCCTTCAGCACAATCAATTACTTACAAAATCTATCAGCTGTAAGCTTTAGTCTTGTTATCTATTTCATGTACCTTAATCTTATTATAAACTCACACCTTAGGTCAGAGTCAAGTAAAAATTAGCAATAAGGCTAATTGATCATATTTTCAATAAAACATTTAGCAAAAACTAGCAATAAAAAGCATTCTTCTGATATTATATTTCAACAATAACAGGCAAAATCATAGGCTTTCTCTTCATCCTATCATAAACAAAATTATCTACTTCTCTTCTAATACTATTTTTTATTTCTGCCCATTGAGTTATGTTTCTATCTAAACAGCTCTCAACAACATTAGTGACTATATCCCTAACTTGATCAATTAATTCTTCTGAATTTCTTACATATACAAAACCTCTTGAAACTATGTCTGGCCCTGAAATTATGATCTTATTCTTCATATCTATAGCTACAACCACTGTTATAATTCCATTCTCCGCTAAATTCTTTCTATCTCTAAGTACCATGTTTCCAATATCCCCAACGCCCATACCATCTACAAGTACTCTTCCAAAAGGGACTTTTCCTGTAACTTCCCCATTGGTCTTATTCAATTCAAGGACATCCCCATTTTCTAAAATAAAGGTATTAGCTTTATCAACTCCCATGCTTTGGGCTATTTTAGCATGTGTAAATAAATGCCTATATTCTCCATGCACAGGTACAAAAAACTTAGGTTTCAAAAGTGCCTGAATAAGCCTAAGTTCCTGCTCACAGGCATGACCTGATACATGTATATCTTGTATTGCTTTATATATAACATTAGCTCCCTTTTCGATTAAATCATTTATTACGTTTGACACGGCTTTTTCGTTTCCTGGAATTGGTGCTGCTGAAATTATGACCATATCTCCTTCTTGTATATGAACATGTCTATGTGTTGAAGCTGCTATTCTAGTAAGTGCAGCCATAGACTCACCCTGACTACCTGTTGTTACTATAGTCAACTTATCATTAGGATAATTCTTAATTTCATCTAAACTTATAATCATATCTTCTGGGATAAATAAATAACCAAGTGCTCTAGCAGCTTCTGATACATTTTCCATACCTCTTCCGCTAAAAGCTATTTTTCTTCCACACTTTATAGAACAGTCACTAATTTGCTGTAACCTATGTACATTAGATGCAAAGGTAGACACTATAATTCTTCCACTTGCCTTACTGAAAAGATGTTCTAAAGTCTCACCTACAGATTTTTCTGACATAGTGTAGCCTTTATGAAGAGCATTTGTACTATCAGCCATTAAAAGCAATACACCTCTTTTTCCTAGTTCTGCATACCTTTGTAAATTCATCATCTTTTCATCAATAGGAGTAAAATCAACTTTAAAATCCCCACTATGAACTGCAACACCTATAGGTGTGTGTAACGCAATAGAGCAGCTATCAGGTATACTATGATTGTTTCTAATAAATTCAACTTTAAAATTATCAAGCTTTATTAACTCTCCAGGCTCAACCATTACTAAAGTACAATCATTTAGCATTTTATGATCTTTAAGCTTTATTTCAATTAATCCCAGACTCATTTTGGTTCCATATACAGGAATATTAATTTGTTTCAAAATATATGGCAATGCACCTATATGATCTTCATGTCCATGAGTAATAAAAATTCCTTTAACTTTTTCTTTATTTTTAATCAAAAAAGTTACATCAGGAATCACACTGTCAATTCCATAAAGATCTTCATCCGGAAAAGCTAAACCGCAGTCTATAACAATTATTTCATCGTTATACTCAAAGGCAGTCATATTTTTACCTATTTCGCCTAAGCCGCCTAAGGGAATTATTTTTAAAGGAACTTTTTTACCTCTTACTTTTTTATTGCTTTTTACTTCTTCCAATTCACTTTTATCCATATTTTCACCCCGCAATATTAATTATCTACTTTAATTATTTGCAATATTTATAATTATATTAGTAGCAATTTCCTCCTTAATTATTCATCATTTCTACTTCATAATCTAAGATTCCATTAGGCAATAATAAACTTATAATTTTCTAGCTATATATGTTAAAAAGAATTTTTCAAAACTTAAAGCTTTCAAAAGGAAATCAGCTTTGATTGATAGTTAAGCATTGAACATTAATATAGATATCCAAATTAATACTCAAATTTATAAATTGAATATGTATGCATTATGGAGAAATTATAATCGTAACACTACACTAGAAATCAGATACATTTTTCTGGAAGCAGGCATGTGAAATTGAGCTGATGATGGTTCTTAGTAGAAGGTTGTTTCATTTTCTGCTTGTCATAAATTTACTTTAGGAACATGCAGAAATGGGTGCAACCTTCCACTTAGAACCTTCCAGCGAAAATTTCACTAGTCCTGTGGAAGATAAATGGATCTGATTTTGGTAATTGTTGCATAAGTCTAATTTTCGCTTTGGATATCTATAATTTACTTGTCTATTGAGAATTGATAATTAACAAAAAAGGAAATAGTAAAAATAATTATGCAAATCATTTTAGCTATTTCCTTCTATCATATGTACAAATACCTCTTTTTCAAGAAAAATATAATGCTTTAACCTTATCAGCAATTTCTTTTTCAATACTTGATATCTGTCTTATTCCATAACCAAGCAACAATGGTGAACTAGTGAACCTAGGCATAACTTTACATATAATTCTTTCATCTAAATGGTAGAAATATATATTAAAACTATCACACTTCACAAAATAATTATTTAAAAGATAATGAACTATTTTTCTAAGACTTCCTGAAATTTCTGTTATTGCTGATAAATCATCCTTTATAATTATATTAAATTCAGTAAATCCATTAAATGGCGTTTGAGATAAATTTACTAAGCAGTTATCAGTTTTATGAATTTCTATACCTTGAAAATATGCTTCTTTTATTCTTTCTTTATAATCAATATCATCCAAACCCACAATCTGCATATGTGGATGTTTTAAACTTCCTCCAGATCGTGGTCCATGATTTTTATAAAAAATGACAGACTTATATTCTTCACTTTTTTCTATTCTTAACCAATGTTTAATTCCAAACTTCATTAAGTCAAGCATATATTCTTCTGAATATTCACCCATATTAGTATTACAATCATAAGTTTCTATAATAACTAACTGACAAGTATCTTTTATAGTTGGATATTTATTTTTAAGTAAAATAAATGGACCACTTTCATCAATAATATCAGTTAGTTTATCTCTATTACAAAATGGGCATTCCTTCATATTTATATTATGAAATTCATTTGGTTTATCTTTATTTACATCATTTAAAAACACTAAGTATCTCTCTTTTTCCACCAATATCACCGAAAACCTTCCGTCTAAATCTAAATCATTTTTTTATTAATACATATGCACTCTTCGAAGGAACAGTAACATTATTACCTGGTATAGGGTAAATCTCTTCCACTCCTGCTCTTTCTTTATTAACTAGTACACTCCATCCACATTGCTTCAAATCTACAAATGCTTCCTCATCATTTGGATTAAAAATCACAACTATAGTATTACATAAATTTTTTCCACTGTTATCTTCTATTTTGTACGCAACAACATTTGGTTTATAAAATTCTTCACCAAATTCTAAAAATGAAAGATTTTTTCTAATTTCTTCCCTTGTATTCATTCTAAAAGCCTTATATTTCTTTCTTAACTTTATTAATCCCCTATAATAATTAACAACTTCCTTATACTCCTCTACTCTTGACCATTCTAAATTATTAACCCTATCTGGAGCATTATAACTATCATGGTTAAAGCTACCATCATCATTTTTCTTTGATCTTAAAAATTCTTCTCCTGCTTGAAAGAAAGGTATTCCTTGAGAAGTCAAAATTATAGCTGCAGCTAGTTTATTCATATTAATTCGCTTTTTCAAGGAGGAATCACTATTAGCCATATATAACTTATCCCATAAAGTATAATTATCATGAGCTGAAATATAATTTATACATTGATACGGCTCGTTAGCCCATGCCCAGCGAGAATATATAATTCTATCATAATTAATTCCTACTTGACCTGTTGCTCCAACTATGCAGAATTTAATACTTTCTTCTAACCCTGGTCTACCGTTTACATATCCCCTTTCATTTATATTAAATACATGTCCCTTAACAGAATCTCTAGTATCATCACTAAAGGCTGCAATTTGCATATCTTCAAATTTTACAATGTTTTGTTTTACTGCTGAATCTTCTCCTCTAAGAGGTGTCCATCCGCCAGTCCATCCTTCTCCATATATTAATATTGATGGATCGATTTTATCAAGTTCATTCCTAATCATTCTTATAGTTTCGATATCATGTAGTCCCATTAAATCAAATCTAAATCCATCAATATGATATTCCTTAGCCCAATATAATATTGAATCCACTATGAGCTTTCTAACCATATATCTTTCAGATGCTAATTCATTACCGCAGCCTGAACCGTTAGAAAAGTTACCATATGAATCCTGCCTATAATAATAGTTGGGTACCGCTAAGTTTAGATTTGAGTCATGACTTTTATAAGTATGATTATAAACCATATCCATTACAACTCTTATACCTGATTTATGAAGAGTTTTAACCATTTCTTTAAATTCCATTATTCTTTTTTCTCCACTAAATGGATCTGTTGAATAGGAACCTTCTGGTACGAAATAGTTTTGTGGATCGTATCCCCAGTTATATTGTGGCACATCTGGTTTACTTTCATCTACTGTAATATAATCAAAGGCAGGAAGCAAATGAACATGAGTTACCCCTAAATCCTTCAAGTAATCTACTCCTGTTTTTGTATATTGTCCTGGAATGCTAGTTCCATGCTCACAGAACGCAGGAAATTTTCCTTTTTTCTCATCTTTAACTCCAGAATTTTCATTTATAGAAAAATCTCTTACATGCAGCTCATATATTACTGATCCTGTTGGGCTGCTGAGCTCAGGTCTTTTATCTTTATCAAAGTCTATTGGATTAGTTTCTTTAAGATCTACAACCATCCCTCTATTTCCATTAACACCAACTGCTTTTGCATATGGGTCTGTTACTTCACTTTCATTTCCACTATTTGTGACCAAGTAATTATAGAATTCCCCTTTTAAATCTCTTTTTACTTCTATACTCCAAGTGCCTTTTTCACTTCTATTCATATCTAATATTTCTTCAGGTGGATTGGTATAATTCATACCATTCTTACCAAAAAGAATTAATCTTACATTATTTGCATTTGGTGCCCAAATAACAAATTTTGTCATTTCCTTTGAATATTCTGCACCCAATTTACCACCATAATTATTATAATCATTATCTAATAAATTCATTCTACCTACCCCTTTGTTATTGTTATTAAATCTATAATTTCATTAACAAATATACCAATTATTTTAACCCTTTTATTATTTTTCCAGAAAATGCAGGTACTTTAAGCATAGCTTTTCCACCATTAATTATGGTCTTATTTTCATCTAATAAATCAATTCCCTGAGTAAACTTCGCTTCAAACTCCAAATTACTTTCTTTATCACTTAAATTTAAAACCACATATACTTTATCATCATCGCTTGTTCTAGTAAAAACAAATTGTTCATTCTTAACTATTACTTGCTCATAATTCCCATATTTTAATGCTTTGCTTTCAGTTCTGATTTGACCTAATTTCTTAATTAATTCAAATAATTTCTCATTTGAATCATCTATTTCTTCAAGCGTTAATTCAGGCCTCAATGGCAAGTCTGTGCCTTTTCCCTTAACTCCTTTAATACCATACTCGCTTCCATAATATACGCTTGGTACTCCTGGCATTGTATATAACAAAGTATAACAATTATATAAATATTCAGGGAACTTTAGAGTACTTGCTAATCTATTAACATCATGATTATCTACAAAATTATACAAACATAAATTTTTGTAAATTCCACCCGCACCAAACAATCTGTTTAAAGAATGAGCAATCTCAAAATAATTTTTATCATTATGACTTGAATAAATACCTTTATAACATTCATAATTTGTTACAGAATCTAAACTTTCAGGATTTGCCCATCTAGTATAGTCTCCATGAATGACTTCACCCATAAGCCAAAAATTCTTCTTTTTAGTTTCTGTAAACTTCTTTAGAACTTTAAAGAATTCAAAATCTATACTATCTGCTGCATCTAATCTTAATCCATCTATATCAAATTCATCTATCCAAGTTTCAACCGCCTTTAATAAATGATCTAAAACTTCATTATTCTTCAAATTAAGCTTAACTAAATCATAACAGCCATTCCAACTTTGATAATTGAAATCATCACCCATAGGACTTCTACTATCAAAATTTAAATTTACAAACCAATTACAATATTTCGAGTTTCTTCCATTTGCCTGAACATCTTTAAATGCCCAAAAGTCTCTGCCTACATGGTTAAACACTCCATCTAATACAATTTTAATTTGATTTGTGTGTAGCTTATTACATAATTTTTTAAAATCTTCATTTGATCCAAGTCTTTCATCAACTTTATAATAATCCTTTGTATCATAACCATGATAAGTTGATTCAAAAATTGGCGCAAAATATACTGCATTTATACTCATTTCTTTCAAATGAGGTATCCATTCTTCAATTTTAATAAATCTATTCTTTCCTTTTTCATATACTTTCCCCGGTTCCAATACACCACAAAGACCTAACGGAAAGAATTGGAAAAACACACTTTCTCTAATCCATTCATTCATAAATTCATCCCCTTTAGTTTATATTTACATTATATCATTTTTAGTATAATATTTGCCAGTTTTCTCCGTTGAATATCATATTAAATTTTAATATCTGCTTATAATTTTTTATTTTTTCCACATACTAATTATTGAAATTAAATTAATTACGGAGGTATTAATATGACTAAAAAAACAATTTCATATATTATAATTTCTCTAATCTTCCTTAGTTGCCTAACATCTGTTTCTATTAAAGCAACGGCAACCCCATCATCTTTTTCAGATAGTTCTGATGTTATTTGGTCTACAAACAAAGCTGATGAAAATAGAAAAAGCAAAGGCTTCAATGTATTTGGCAAGGAAAATCATAAATATCTTTCCTATGACCAAAAAAAAGTATTATTAGAATTAAAGAAATGTAAAGAAAAAGGTGATACATTTTCAGAAGACCAACAAAAAACTTTAAATTCAATTACTGATTGCATTATTAAAGGAAAACTTGGTGATAAGGATTATGAAGACTTTAAATACTTAATGGAAAGAAAGAACTCAAATAAAAGCTTATCCGAAGATGAATCTAAAAGATTAAATGATTATAATGCAATCCTTGATGGAACCAAACACACAACTGAAGAAATACTTGACCAATTTTTAAGATGAATTTAATTATTTTTTTGATTATTAATTTTACAGATAAAATTCAACTCTAATTAGTACAAAAATGGTAGCCTATTGCTTATCCCCTAGCAATAGACTACCATTTTAAAACTATATATACATATATAAAATAATTTATTGTAATACTAATTCTTTAATATATACATCTTTATGTTTACTTAAATCCAAAAATTCTCCGTCTTTTAATAACAGCGGTTTTGCTATTTCGTTAATATTAATTTGGAGTATTTTTGCCTTTTCTCCTGTATTTAATAATACATCTTCACCCATAAAATAATTTGTTATATGTTCCAAAAATATTTTTGAATATTCAAAATCTAATTTATTTAAACTTTTTTCTTTTATTATTTCTAAAATTTCAAATGGGCCTCTTTTATCTATGTAATTTGGATCTGAATTCATTACATCGAGTTCATCAGCAATAGCTATAATTTTTGCAAATGAATGTATTTTTTCACCAGTTATTCCTAACGGATACCCAGATCCATCTTCTCTTTCATGGTGCATAAGAACTCCGTAACTTACAGCTTTATCTAAATAGTCAATACTGTCAACATATTTATAAGCTATTTTTGCATGTTGGCATACTTCTTTATACCTGTCTTGTATTAAAATATCTTGTTTTGTATGAAACTTCTTTTCTAATTTAGTAATACCAAAATCATGTAGTAGTGCTGAATAAATTAATAAGTTAACCTTTGATTGTTCAAGACCAACCCATTTTCCTAAAAGACCACTTAATACAGCTACATTTACTCCATGTCTATATAGTGGATCATTACCGCTACCTTTAAATGCCACTGTACTTATCACTATTTCTATAGAATTCAATTCCTTTAAAATCTTTTCAGCAAATAATCTAAGCTCACTAACTTTATTTTCTTTTACTCTCCCAAACTTTTCATACAAATCTTTTAACCCATCACTTATTTCTTTAAAGGTTTCTTCTACCCTTTGCATTTCAGCTTCTTTGGTACTTTGTGCTATTACAGCTTGAGATACTTTAACTTCAATTTTTTCGAGGAAATATGCCTTCTTTAATCTTGTTATTATCTCGTCATTTACTACAGTACCTTCCTTAATTAAAAGAGCTCCATTTTTAAGCACATCTCTTGTAATAATCATTCCAGATTTCAGCTCTTGAACATTAAAATATTCTTTTTTACCGTCCATTTCTCTCCATCCCCCTAAAGTAAAACTATATAAGAACTTCTTTAATATAAAACTCCTTTTCTTTTGTTAAATCTATAAAATCGTTATCTTTTAATATTAACGGTTTTTCTAAATCATTAGGATTCATTTTTATAATTTTGCAAGTTTCATTAGTGTTTAGTAAAACTTCTTCCCCCGTATAATAGTCTACAATATGCTCTAAAAACACTTTTGTATATTCATAATCCAATTTTCCTAAACTCTCATTTTTAACTATTTGCAACGCTTCAAATGGAAGTCTCTTTTTCTTATATCCTCTATCGGAATTCATAGCATCAAATACATCAGCTATTGCAATAATTCTAGCAAATGCATGTATTGCCTCATCTTTTAACCCTAATGGATAGCCTGAACCGTCTAACCTTTCATGATGCATTAAAACTCCATATGAAACAGAAGTATCCAATTGTTTGATTTCTTTGACGAATTTATATCCTAACTGTGCATGAGTTTTTATCACATTGAATTCATTTGTAGTTAATGTTGCTTCTTTTTTTAATAATTCCCTATCTATTTTTGTTTTACCATAATCATGAAGAATGGCTGAATATACAAGAGAATTCAATTTTGCATGGTCATAACCAATCCATTTTCCAATAATAGCACTTAGTGCCGCCACATTAACTGAATGTCTATAAATAGAATCATCTCCACTACCGTAAAGTACTATATTTTTTATTACTATACTACTAGGAGTCAATTCACTTTGAATTTTTTTTGCAAATTCTCTGACTTCATGCATTGCAATTTCATCATCATTAATTAATTGTCTAAAAGTTTTTTGTAATTTAAAAGCTATTTCCTTAAATTCTTCTTGAACTCTGATATATTGCTTCTCTTTCTCATAATTAGCAACTTTCTTTTTGACACTCACCTTTTTGTCATAAACTTCCACTGTTCCAATAAAAAGAATATTCTTTATTTTCTTTATCATTTGCCCAGTTATAGGAATATCTTTTCTAAGTAGTACCTTCCCATTTTGTTGAACCTCTTTAGCAACAATCATTCCCTCTTCTAATTGACTAAAGTCTACAACTTTAGTTTTCTTCTCTTCCTTATTCTCCATATGCATCCTACCCCTAATTTATACTTTTGATAATATATTAATTTTATGCAAACTATAGTTAAGTTTACAAAAAAATTTTTCATTTTTCTACAAATAATATTAATCCAAACCCTTTACTATAAAACTCGATTTAAAACCCATTTTTCAAGAATTATATACTTATTTACTTATATTATTCTATATTTTTTATCTTTTGTCAAAACAAGTTTTCTACTTTTAACAAAATTCTACATCTAAACTAAATTTAATTAGTAAACAAGAAAAGGACGAAATATTTTTATTTCATCCAAAGCTTAAAATTATTTAAATTATTCAATTGATGATGCTTTTTTCTTACCTGTTTTAGCTTTTCCCTGTATTTCTTGAGGAACATCCATAACATCATTTTTTTTCAAATTCATCTTATGATTGCTTTCTGTTCCATGAGGGTCGCTAGGATCAGGTCTTCTCATACCTGCTTTTGCCATAATCATATCATCCTTTCTAAAATACTTTCATACTTAGTATTTTCAAAAGCTTTTTATAATATACACACATTAAAAAAGAGCAGCTTTGCTGCAATGAAGATCATTTTTAAATTTTTGACCTGTTATTTATATTTCTTTACATGATTTTTCTGCTTCTATCCAATTACTCCAAACTTCCACCTTATATCCTACTGTTGCTTCTTTACCATTCCTTACAACTGGTGTATTCATTACTTTTTGATTTTTAAATAATAATTCTGTTTTTACATCAGCACTCCTAATATTATTAAAATTTAATTTTGTATAATCCTTTGATTTATTGTTTATTAAATCATTAATGCCTACTGATTTAAGTACACTTGTAAGTTCACCTTTACTCATAGCCTTTTCATTTATATCAATCAATTGATATTTTACATTTCTTTCCTTAAAAAAGCGTTCAGCCTTTTTAGTATCAAAACATTTTTTTGTTCCAAATATTTGTATATTCATAAAACTCCTCCTGCGGCAATTATCAATGTTCAATGCTCAATTGTCAACAATTTCTGAGCATCTCTTCTTCATTTGCAATTTAAAATTGATAATTGACAATTAATTACTAATATTTTATCAATTCTCTATAAATTCCACCTAATTCTTGTAATCCTTCTGCCACTAATTCAGCCATTATCACTGCACCTTCATATTTTAAATGAGTATTATCCTCTAAACCTTCAATATGAGATATAAATTCACCTTTTCTAAGATGCATAAACCACTTTTTTGAATTTTCATCACCTGTTTTTTCTAATAACGCCTTACTCTTTTGGCATAAATCAATTACAGGAACCTCTAATCTTTCCCCCAATATTTTCATTGCATTTGGGTATTCATAATGAACTTCATCCTTAATATGTCCATTTTCAGAAAATATTCTTCTATATAATGATGTTATCAATACCGGATATGCTCCCTGTTCTCTAGCAACTTCAATATATTTAGTTAAATATTCTTGATAAGTAGAGTATGGTTCAGTATTTCTCTCTTTATCAGCCTTCTGATCATTATGTCCAAATTGAATAAAAAGAAAATCTCCTTCCTTTATTTCTTTCTTTATCTTTTCTAATATTCCTTCAGCTACAAAGCTTTTGCTACTTCTTCCATTCTTAGCATAGTTATAAACTACAATGTCCTCATTTAAATATAAACCCAAAGTTTGTCCTACTCCAGTTTGCGGATATGAATCTATTTTATTTTGTGCCACAGTTGAATCTCCAGCCCAAAAAATCCTCTTAATCATTTATCTTCCTCCTAAAAAACAGCCAATAATGTATGCCTTATTATTATACTCTAATTTTTTCTATTTTCCCATATTGTCATAGTAATACCTTCATTATTCATTATCATCTTTGAATATCTAGATTTCATAAGTCTCTCATTATTCTGAAATTCAATACTTTCCTGGGCAGCACAAAAGTGACTGCGCCACGCTCTTTCTTGATACCATTTTTTACAGATTAATATCCTTATAACCATTGGTATAACTGGCTTTTAAAATAAAAAAGCTTTATACTTTCCTAAACATTAAAAAAAGCCATACATAGGGATTTCCTACATATGGCTTCTATAAATAACTTAAACTTAATATATATTTTAACTTTTTTAGATTAATTACTTAATCTTTTGAGCTTCTTTATCATTATATGTTTTTAATGCATTAATTCTATCTTGAATTTTTTCAGCATCAGTTTTCTTAAAATTATAACCAAAAGTTGCGTTATCCCAATCACCATAAGTTGCGTTAGGAAGAATGATATATTCTGTTCCAAACTTATCAATATTTTTTTCAACGATATCTTTTCTTGCATCATTTAATTTATTATAAAAGTCTGCTGGGAAATCCCCTAAGTTATCGCCTACATACATAACTATATTATTATCCTTTGCAACTGCATCTACTCTTGCTTGTTTAGATGAACTATCTGTTTTAACTAAAACGTGAGCCTTATCTGCATGAGGTAATCCTAATTTCTTTAAATTATTTATTGTAGCATCTTGTTCTGTAACACTTCTATTACTAATATAATATACTTGCACACCTAAAGTATTTGCTGTATCTAAAAATTTATCTGCACCTGGGATAACTGTAGCCTTTTCTTTTAATACCCAAGCATGCCATCTGTCTGAGCTATATGGTTTTCCATCAAGAAAATCTCCGATTTCACTACCATAGTTGTTAAGTACTGTTTCATCAAGATCTAGTACTACTGCCATTGGTTTAGTCTTTTTATAATTTTTAGCTATGTCTTTAATTTTTTCTGTAGCCATATTATATGTTTGATATTGAAGTGCTTCAACTTCACCACTAACATATTGGTATTGAAGTGCAGATGCTGTTCCATCCATGTATTTTGCTGTTTCTGCAGCTTGAACACCTTGCCCCATAAGCATTCCACAAATACCTAATCCTAAAAATAAACTCATGACTTTTCTTTTTTTCATATTACCTTCTCCTCCCAAATTTTAATTTAAATTTTATTTATATAATCAAAAAGATCCTTGTTTCAAATCATATATAGCAAATAACTTTAAAATTATGAGTATATTATCATCCAAACAAGAATCTCCATTGATTCATTTATTACTTATCTAATTGTACTATTGTATCAAGAGCAACTTCCATCATATTTGTAAATGTTAATTGTCTCTCTTCTGCACTTGTTACTTCACCAGTTACAAAGTGATCACTTACTGTAAGCAATGCTAATGCATTTACTCCAAACTTAGCTGCAATTGTGTATAATGCAGCAGCTTCCATTTCTACTCCTAAGCATCCAAACTTAGCCCACTTCTTCCAATCTTCATTATCATCTCCATAGAATACATCAGAGCTATAAATGCTTCCTACCTTAGGATCAAGTCCTTTTTCAATTGCAATATCATAAGCTGGCTTTAATAATTCAAAGCTAGCTGTTGGTGCAAATGTTCTTCCTTGGAATCTTACTAAATTTAAATTTGAATCTGTTGAAGCTGACATTGCAATAATAAGATCTCTTATTTTAACTTTTTCGCTATATCCACCACAAGTACCAACTCTTATAAGATTTTTAACTCCATAGCTTTGAACCAATTCATTAGCATAGATAGAAATCGATGGTATACCCATTCCAGTTCCTTGAACAGAAATTCTTTTTCCTTTATATGTTCCTGTAAATCCATACATTCCTCTAACTTCGTTGTAGCATACTGCATCTTCTAAAAAAGTTTCAGCAATAAACTTTGCTCTTAAAGGATCTCCTGGTAATAATACACTTTCTGCAATAGCACCTTCTGGTGCATTAATATGAACACTCATTTCGTTACCTCCAAAAAATTATTCAGTTTACAGTTTACAATCATCAATTTACAATTAAGGATAAAATTTCTTTCAAAAATTTTTATATTATACTCAAATTACGCAGTAATTTGTACCTAAACTGTAAACTGTGAACTATTATTATTTACCTAATGCATCTTTTTTGAATGCTCCTGGTAAAATTTCTTTCATTTCTTTTTCTATATAATCATTTTCACTTTTAGCTAAAATTACTTTAATATCTTCATCCCCAAATTCAGCAATTACTTGACGACAAATTCCACAAGGATATGTGTATTCTTCTAAACTTCCTACTATAGCTATTGCTTTTATTTTTGATTCCCCTTCTGATATTCCTTTAAATATACCAGTTCTTTCAGCACAATTTGTAGCTCCAAAAGATGCATTTTCTATATTACATCCTCCATAGATCTCCCCGCTTTCAAAAAGTACCGCTGCTCCAACTTTAAAATCAGAATATGGTGAATATGCCCTATTTCTATAATCTAAAGCTACTTTTATAAGTTTTTCATAATCCATGAAGATTTCCTCCTTTTATGATTCAGAATATACATATCCATTTACAAAATGAACTATATACGGATTCAAATCATATAAATTTTAATGAAACCGCTTCCTTATTTTCGCTTATTATTTAAAAACTATTGATTATACCTTGTTTTGCTTTCTTTGTTACAATCTTATTATTTACTTTCTTTAACTATTGCAATACTAGCACTTGCACCAATTCTGCTTGCACCTGCATTTATCATATCCATAGCTGTCTTAAAGTCTCTAA